>DQCH01000101.1:0-2200 GCA_003545155.1 Candidatus Acetothermia bacterium | reverse complement strand
AGGTCGGAGAGGGAGACTGCTACCGAGCGCCACCCGATGGTGTATGGGGCCGTCCCGGGAGGGAAGTCGCTTGTGCGGTGGAGCATGTCTGTGGTGAGAATGAGATTGGTGTCACGAAATGGCAGTACCGCTGCATCATCCCCGGCCCCGGCGATGTGTGTGCGAATGATCTTTAAGATCTCAGTTTCCCTCATTGCGGGCGACCCGTTCTCCACTCTGGACCGCGAGGGATGTGTGTCACTTCCCTACACTGGCATTACCCAGATCAGGTTCGAAGGGTCGAGGTTAAACCTCCTCTCAGCCCAATTGCTTGAGCTCCCCTGATAAAAGAAACTATACGTCAGCTCTCCGCCACAATCAAGAGCACGCACAAGAGGCTGTTTGTAGAGATTGAGCGATTTAGTAATTGAGTGATTGAATCAGTCAATCTCCCGATCATTCAATAGCGTGTTATTCTACGACGGGATGAAGTCGGTCCTTTCATCGATCTTGGCGACGGTATGGGCGATCAGTCGGGCGATGTTCTCAAGGTCGCCTAGGTGCACGATCTCGCATGGCGAGTGCATGTAGCGGTTGGGGACGGATATCAATCCCGTCGCCACCCCGGCGCGGGTGAGTTGGATGGCGTTGGCATCTGTCCCAGTCCCACGTGGAGCTCCCTCGATCTGGTAAGGGATCTTCTCCTCCTTGGCCGTCTCTACGAACAGCTTGAATAGCTTCGGATTGATGTTCGGGCCACGGGCGATGATCGGTCCCTTTCCCATCGTCATCTCGCCGACCTTCTTCTTCTCTTTATCCATCCCCGGTGTATCAGTGGCGAAACCGACATCGACAGCGATCCCCACATGCGGGTCGATCCCAAATGCACTGGTGCGTGCTCCGCGTAGGCCGACCTCCTCTTGCACAGTCGCTACGGCGTACACAGACGCCTTGGGGTTCATTGCAGCGGCGAGACGCGCCGCCTCCAGGATGAGGAACGCTCCCACTCGGTCGTCAAACCCACGAGAGACGACAAGGTCATTTCGCAACTCAGCGAACGAGTAGTCGAGCACGGCTGGGTCCCCGATCTCTACAAGGGAGGCCACATCTTCTTTGTCCTTCGCTCCGATGTCGATCCATAGATCCTCAATCTTGACGACCTTCTTGCGCTCTTCCTCTTCTAGCAGGTGGATCGGTTTTCGCCCGATTACTCCGAGGATCGGTCCCGTCATCCCTTGAATCCAGACCCGCTGGCCGGGGAGGACTTGTGGGTCCCAGCCACCGATACCGGCGAAGGACAGGTAGCCGTTATCATCGATGTAGGTAATCATCAGGCCAATCTCATCGGCATGCCCGGCGAGCATCACCCGCGGGGTTCCGCCCTCGTTTACGACGGCGAACGAGTTGCCGTGTGAATCGGCCCAGGTTCGCTCGGCGAACCGATCCGCCTCCTTCCGCCAGACATGGGAGATCTCCTCCTCGAAACCTGACGGGCAGACCGTCTCCATACACCGACGCAGAAATTCCACTCTCTCTTTCTCCATTATTCCTCCTCTCTTGTGCTGGACCAGAGCTTAACCGCTCTTGTACGAAACGTCCACGGTCAGAATAGGGCCAGGGGATCCTCAGCATGTGAGGTGCAAGCAGCAGGCGACCCGTTCCCCCTTCTCGACAAGCTCGTTGTATGCCTCCACCGCCTTGCCTGTCTTGTAGGCAACAAGGGTGATTACTTGAGCTGCCAAGGAATTGACCGTCTCCTGCGGGATTGTTAGCCCCCCGAAAGCGCCGGTTCCCACAACGATGACACGCGGATGGTGAGCAATAGCCCATTTTAGGTCCTCGACGTGGAGGCAGTGCCCCTCTTGCCGTATCCATGGGGAGAGGATCTCCTCTTCAAACACAATTAGGTCGTGCCTATACGTGCAACCGCCAACCTTAATGTGTCCAAAGGAATAATCGCTCAGACAGCCCATACCACTATTCTACCCACACAGTAACCCCAGCCAAACCTTAAGAATAGGGACCGCTCACTCCTCGCCGCTACCTCTTCCAGCCCTCTTTAACAGAAGGCTTCGACTCCTCCGTTCTGATCGACCTGTCAGAAGGGAAATACAGAGGGCTTGGCAGTCTCATCACCCTACCATTTACATTGCAGATACGGCATCGGACAGATCATTTTGCCACTTCTCCTTGACAAGTGAAATTTTTTCACTATAGTAAA
>DQCH01000107.1:5434-29091 GCA_003545155.1 Candidatus Acetothermia bacterium | reverse complement strand
CCTTTTTTTAAAGACCCATTTTTCGATTACTGGATGTACGGTCCGCATGCGCCGGCAGGAGGAAAAGCGATCCAGTACCTACCACGGTTCCTGGTTTGCATGTTCTTGGAGGAGGACTTATTGGTCAGGCTCCTGACCAGGATGCGCTAAACAGCGAACAGGGCAAGAAGGCGCGGTTTGCCTCGTGTCGTTCCTGCTATTGCTCTCTGAGCATGAGTCCCAATTCCTCTAATTGGGCTGCTTCGACTGACATCGGCGCCGCGGTGAGTGGGCAGAACCCGGTTGTGGTTTTCGGGAAGGCGATGACATCGCGCAGGGATTCTTCATTGGCCATCATCATCACCAATCGGTCAAGGCCGAGGGCAAAGCCGCCGTGCGGGGGTGCCCCGTATTCGAGAGCATGTAGAAAGAAGCCAAATCGCAGCTGCGCTTCCTCCTGAGAGATATTAAGCAAGCGGAAGATCCTCTCCTGAAGCCTGCGCGAGTGGATCCTGATGCTCCCGCTTCCAAGCTCGGTCCCGTTTAAGACAAGGTCGTAGGCGTTCGACAGCACCGTGAGGGGCTCGCTCTCGAGCCGGGCCAGATCCTTCTCCTGGGGGGAGGTGAATGGATGGTGCTCGCTTGTCAGATTCCCTTCCTCGTCGAGACCAAACAGAGAAAAATCCGTTACCCATAGAAAGTTCCAACCTTCGTTGATCAGGTGCTCGCGTTGGGCAACCTCCACACGGAGCTCGCCCAACGCCTTCTCGATGCTCGCCCCAGCAAGGATTAGGATCAGGTCACCGGGTTGCGCCGAAAGCTCTTCCCGAATTGCTGTTATCATGCTTCGAGGGAGGAACTTGGCAAGAGGTGAAGTAATTTCCTCACTCACTTTAATCCAAAAAAGGCCTTTAGTTCCTGCGTTAACGGCGATCTCCTGCAGCTGGTCGATCGCGGAGCGTGAGTAGCCGGCACACCCTGAGGCGTTAATACCGGCCACCTTCCCCCCACTTTCGATCGCCTGGGCGAAGATGCGAAACTCACTTTTGGCCACTAATTGCGAGAGGTCATGGATCTCCATTCCGAAGCGCAGGTCAGGCTTGTCCGATCCATAGCAAGCGAGCGCCTCGGCATAAGAGAGGCGGGGAAAGGGGGCAGAAAGATCGATTGACAGAACCTCTCCAAAGACCGTGACCAGCATCCCTTCCAATAGCTCGAGGATTTGCTCCTTGCCATGGGGAAAGGAGACCTCGAGGTCGAGTTGAGTGAACTCGGGCTGCCTGTCAGCGCGCAGGTCCTCATCACGGAAGCACTTGACGAGTTGGAAGTAGCGGTCGATTCCACCGATCATGAACAATTGCTTAAACAGTTGCGGCGATTGGGGCAACGCGTAGAACTTTCCGGGAGAGACTCTGCTAGGGACAAGGAAGTCACGTGCTCCTTCCGGCGTCGACTTGGTAAGAAACGGGGTCTCGATTTCCAGGAAGCCGAGGTCGCAGAAGTAGTCGCGGATACCTTTGAAAACGTGATGGCGAAGGGCGAGGTTTCGCTGCAATCGCTCACGTCGCAGATCGACGTAACGGTAGCGTAGGCGTGTCTCTTCGGTTGTGTCTGAGCCATCTCCTTCCACGAGGAAGGGAGGAGTCATAGAGCGATTAAGGATCTTAAGCTCTTCCACTTGTATCTCGATTTCTCCGGTTGCCATCTCTTTATTTACGTTTGCCTCGCTGCGAGCGGCCACAACACCGCTAATTGCGATCACGTCCTCGCGGTTCAGTGTATGCCCAGCTTCAAGTTTGGGATCCTCCCCGTCAAGGAGAAGCTGGACCACCCCTGAACTGTCACGCAAGTCGATGAAGGTGAGTTTCCCCAGGTCTCGGCGGCGCTTCACCCAGCCACACAGGGTCACCTTGCGCCCAATGTCCTTTGATGATAGATGAACACAGTAGTCGGTTCGATGCATGGAGTATTCCTCCGGTTGGTCAATCGGATATAGGTTTATTATAGGCTGATACAAAGGATGCGCAACGCCAAGTGACAAGCACTCGGCCAGTCCTTTGTTGTTCATATACGGAGTGCGACTGATAGTCCTGTTCTCGTTTTCACGAATCGCTCTCTTGCTGCAAGGCAAAGCCCCTTATGGATCCAGCGGACGTTTATTCACTATTTCACTTTAGGAGTCGACTGGTTTTCCCTTGAAGAATTTACGCCCTAGGAGCTTGTGCCAGTCGGTGAAGTCGCCTTCCTCGCTATCTTTAGTGATATGCATCCGCACCATGTTCAGTTTTGCTGAGAGGTTATCGAAGTAGTAAACAGCGATCGCCTCTGCTGTCTTGGGGACGATTGCTGAGCCGAACTCAAGTTCGCCGTGGTGAGAGACAATGATGTGCTCCAGGAGTCCGGGGAGGCGCTCGTCTGGCCAAGCGATCTTACTCGCCTCCTCGTGTACCATATCACGACCGAGGAGGAGATGGCCGACCAGTTGGCCGCTAAAGCTGTGGTGGGGCGCGATTGGGTTCTCCAATTCCCTTAACTTTCCGATGTCGTGCAGGATCGCTCCAGCCGTGGCTAGGCCGCGGTTAAGCTCCGGGTAATCTTCCGCAAAGCGGGCGACGCTTTTCGCGACCTCCAGGGAATGTTCGAGGAGACCACCCAAGTAGGCATGGTGATACTGAATCGCCGCGGGGAACTCTTTGAACCGGTCTGCATTTGCTTCCAGAAGCGCGGTTGTCAGTTGCTGCAGTGGTGGAGGGGTGATCGTCTTTGCTAACTCCAGAAGCTCCCTCCACATCTCGTCAATATCATGCTCACTTGTCGGTACAAGCAGCCCTGGATCAAACCCTGGGATCTTTCCAGCCTCCCCTTCGTAGGACTCTAGGCGGCGAATCGATCCAACTATGATCTGAAGGGAGTTTCGGTAGGTTTCAGTTCGTCCTTCTATGAAAACGAAGTCCCCTTCGTCGAACTGGGTGGCGTAGCGTTGTGCCACTTCGGCCCAGGCGCGGGCGGGGATGGTCCCGGAGCGGTCGGCGAGGAGGATCTCCAGGTAGGGATCTCCGGCACGGGTTGCCCGCTGAGTCTTTTGCTTGACGAGAAAACACTGGGAGATTTGCTGCCCCTCTTGCATCTCCTGAATCAGGACGTGCGTTAATGGATAAGGTACCTCTCCCCGCAGGTACTCAGCAAACTTTTCAGCGGACACAATCTCCCCTTTCTCATTTTGTAGTCGTTGTTAGTGTAGGGAGGCATGAACAGAAGTCAACCAAGGCTGATGGGAAACGGCCCGCAGAATGCTGCGGGCCGACCTGCTTTTTCGATCTTTGCTTACGGTGCGCGGAGGAGCGGAAAGTTGTCCTGGTCGCTGTCACTTGAGATTATATAAGGTGAATCCCCGATGCCATTCCCATCCGCGTCGATTCCCACATAGTTGAACCAGTAGTTACCCTCGCCCTCGTAGTCCCACTTGTTTAGATCATCACTATGGGCATTATGAATGTTGTCGAGGAAGGTGTTGTGGTAGAGGAGATTACCTTGTGAACAAAGTTCGAGGTAAATCCCCATGTGGTTAGAGGCGAGAGTGTTCCCGATGAACTCGTTCGTGTTGGAGGCATCGCACCAGATTGCGTAATCATTCCGCTCGATCGTATTGGAGAGGACCTGATTGTCACTTGAAAAGTAGAGGTGGAGTCCATCTGTGTTACTCATAAGTGTGCATCCACTGATCCGGTTGGCAGAAGCGAAATTAAAGATGATCCCAACCCAGTTTCCGGTGAGCTTACAATCCTGAACAAGGGCATTTCTCACATAGCTTAGAAAGATTGCAGCCTTAGCTGCTCCACTGATTTCCACGTCCCGGATGACGAAATAGCGGCTTGTTCGATCGATACGGATTCCATAATCGTTATAGCCAGCGTCGATTTGCCACCCCTCGATGATGTAAGGGTCATCGACTGTTCCCGACCCTGCTACGACACCGTTTTTCGCAGTAAACTCGTAATCACTCGTGATTACGATGGGGTTTCTGTCCTGCAGGTCGCCGCCCGAGGCGGCAACAACGATCCCGATCAAACAGAGTAAGGCCGCGGTGCAACTTAGAAGCGCACCCTTTCTCATTCGCATCACCCCTTTATCTCTCGGTCTTAGACGAACAATCTATCATACCCGTTTTGTGGGGGAATGTGAAGGACAGAGTTGTCTCATAGAAGAGGAGCATGAGGGGATACAACAAGACGGCTGGCGTTTGCCAGGGGCATAAGGTGTAACGCTACAGAAGATCCGTTTTGTCGTAGCGTCGGGTTTTATCTCGAACGTTTGATTTGCGTCGCGCACGGGTTGCGACGCTACGGAAGCTGATTACTGGGAGCTTAAGACTGACCGCTGATAGCTAAATCCTACCAGCTCACTGTGATTCCAACGCCGAAGTGGTCGAGTCTGATGAAATTGCCTCAGGAGACTCAAACGGCACGAAAGGATCGACTGTATCAACACTATCGATGAGATGAGGTCAGTGCTCCACAAGTAGATGAGTACAGGTGAGGAGGTAGCGCTATGGGCGTCCCTTTCGTAGCATTTGCCATAGGACAACTGGGACGCCGCGGCGCTTGAACAGGAAGACAAGGATTCCTCCGGCGATGAAGCCGCCGATGTGGGCAAAAAAGGCGACTCCGCTGGCTGCTCCGAGCGAGCCAGCACCACTTATGACTTGAAGGATGAACCAGAATCCGAGGAGGAAGACCGCAGGTATGGCGACGAGCCGGATGAAGAAGAAAATAGGGATCAGCGTGAGGACACGAGAGTTAGGGAAGAGCATGAAGTAGGCGGCGAGAACCCCAGCGATTGCACCAGAGGCACCGATCTGTGGAACCCCACTGTTCGGGTTGATCGCCATTTGAGCGAAGGCGGCTATGGCCCCGCATACCAGATAAAATAAGAGGAACTTCCCGTGGCCCATGGAATCCTCCACATTGTCCCCGAAGATCCAGAGGTAGAGCATGTTACCAAGAAGGTGCATCAACCCACCGTGAAGGAACATCGAAGTGAACAAGGTGAGCCAGATTGGGATCGGGATCGTCGGCGGTAGGTCGATCCTGTTTAAGAATTCGGCGGGGACGAGCGCGTACTGTGTAACGAAGTAGTCATCGCGGGAGACCGGATAGAGTCTGGAAGAGCCCCCTGCCAGACGATGGGTATTATAGCTTACAGGATCGAATGCAGGCGGGATAAGCTGACGCTCTTGCCAGGGAATCCCGTCGTTTAGCACGGTTCCTTGCGTGCCCAAGAAGCCTTGATAGAGGAAGACCAGCAGGTTCAGAATGATCAAGGCGACGGTTACCACTGGGAATGTTCTGCTTCGTCGATAATCCCGTAATGGTATCATAGATCAATTTTATACCGTGGTTTACCAGTACCGCAAACAATTGATCCTATGGCCGGTATCGATACAATTGACAGTTACTGACAACTAAGGGGGTTTTTATGGAACTGTTGAAGCGATTGAGTGAGGCTGCTGGTGTCCCTGGGCATGAAGCAGAGATCCGTGCAATCATCACGGAGGCACTAAGTGACTATATGGACACGCTCCGGACCGACCATCTAGGGAACTTGATCGCCCGTCGGAAAGGAGAGGGACCGGTGGTGGCGATCGCTGCCCACATGGATGAGATCGGGTTCATCGTAAGCTTCATCGAAAAGGAGACCGGTTTTCTTCGCATCCAGCCGCTCGGGGGTTTTGATCCTAAGACGCTGATATCGCAGAGGGTGGTCGTGCACGCGGAGAAGAAGGACTTGGTTGGCTGCATTGGAAGCAAGCCGGTGCATATCCTGACGGAGGAGGAGCGTAAGAAGCCTCTTGAGTTGAAGGACCTATTCGTCGATCTTGGGCTCCCCGAGGAGACCGTGAGAGAGCGTGTGACGATGGGTGATCCGGTTACACTTCTCCAGGACTTTCTCGCCTACGAGAACGTCGTTTCGGGGAAAGCACTCGACGACCGCATTGGGGTGTACATCGGAATCGAAGCGATCAAGCGGGCGGGTAAGATACCCTGTGATCTCTATTTTATCGGCACGACACAGGAGGAAGTGGGGCTGCGCGGGGCGCGGGTAGCTGGATTTACAGTTAAACCACAGATAGGGATCGCCCTCGACGTGACGATCGCCGCCGATATGCCAGGTGTCCCCGACGCGCAACAGGTAACAAAGCTTGGCAGCGGCGTGGCGATCAAGCTGACTGATTCTGCCTCAATCTCTCATCCAGGATTGGTTAAGGCGATGCGCAACCTTGCCGAAGATAGGGGGATCCCCTACCAGATGGAGGTTCTCCCTCGGGGAGGAACTGATGCCGGTGCACTGCAGATGGCCCAGGAGGGAGCAGCGGTGATCACGCTATCACTTCCCACTCGCTATGTTCACTCGGTGGTAGAGATGGCGCACACTGCTGACCTCAAAGCGGCGATCGACTTACTGGTAGCGTTCCTCGAAACGGCGGATCAAGTAGATCTCACGTTGTAATCCATGGTGAAAAGAACGCTCTTTGAAGGCTTTGACATCATTGCCACGATGGACGCTAAGTGGCACGAGATCCACGGTGGGTACGTCCTCGTCGAGGGGAATCGGATCGTTGATGTAGGGGAAGATCCCCCAAGGATCGCTGCTGACGAGGTGATCCATGGGGCGGGCAAGGTCCTACTCCCTGGCTTTGTCAACACGCACCATCACCTGTATCAGACGCTCTTTCGCAATGTACCTGGCGCGGCCGATCGTAAGCTCTTCGATTGGCTCGTCTTTCTGTACAAACGGTGGGCAAGAATCGATGAGGAGGCAGTGCGCACAAGCGCCGCGATCGGCTGCTGCGAGCTTCTTCTCTCCGGTGCAACTACCACCTCTGACCACTTCTACCTCTTTCCCCAGGGTCAAGGTATGATCTTTGACGCAGTGGTGGAAGGGGCGCAGTCAACTGGGATCCGCTTCCATCCTTGCCGCGGCTCGATGTCTCTCTCGAAGAAGGACGGCGGCCTTCCACCGGATAGCGTTGTCCAGACCGAAGAGGAGATCCTTACCGACTGCCAGCGTGTGATCGAGCGCTACCACGACTCGCAGCCCTTCTCCATGCTCCAGGTTGCACTTGCCCCTTGCTCGCCGTTTTCGGTGACACCGGACTTGATGCGGGAGTCGGTGAAACTTGCTGACAAATACCGGGTATTGTTGCACACCCACCTCGCCGAGACGGCTGATGAGGAGGCGTTCTGCCTTAAGAAGTTCGGGATACGGCCCGTTGACTACATCGAAGGACTGGGCTGGCTGCGCGAGGATGTCTGGTTTGCCCACCTTGTTCACCTAAGCCCGGCAGATATCGACAAGCTGTCCACGGCGCAGGTGGGGATGTCCCACTGCCCTAGCTCGAACATGACCCTCGGCTCGGGGATCGCGCCGGTCGCTTTGTTGAAGGATACCGGGGTAAAGGTGAGCCTGGGGGTCGATGGCTCGGCAAGTAACGATACCTCGAACATGATTCGTGAAGTGCGTCAGGCAATGCTCCTTCAACGGGTTCGTTACGGAGCTGATGCGCTCTCCGCGAGGGAGGCGCTCTATATGGCGACAATGGGCGGGGCACAGGTTCTCCACCGCGAACATGAGATCGGTTCGATCGAGGTGGGGAAAGCCGCTGACCTGATCGCCTTTGACCTCTCCCGAATCGAGTTTGCCGGGGCACACGCCGACCCATTGGCGGCGATTGTCCACTGCGGGGCTGATCGGGTGGATCTTTCGATGGTGAACGGCGAGATGCGCGTGCGCAATGGGCGACTGCTCGATGAATCACTCTATGACCTTATCCCGCGACATAACGAGATCTCCTGCCGGCTGATCGAGGGGCGATGAGGGTAACCCTTGAGATTCCGCTATCGTGATGATTGAAAACCGAGGCTTGAGGCTTGTCTGGCTTTTTTGGCCTTTTCTTTGATGCGCTGCTCGAAGCGGTCAGCGTCGATGATGAATCTCTCGTGTTCGGCTTCACAAACGCGCTCTTTCTCATCCCACACCACGATCCGAAAACTGAGCCGACGTTTATCTACTTTGACCAGTTCTGCCTTGACGGTTACGTGCATCCCGGATGGGGTGGCGGCGAGGTGTTTTAAATTGATAGATATCCCCACCGTTTTTTGACCCTCTTTAAGCCGCGGTTCAACCATGAGTCGGGCACACTCCTCGCAGAATCCTACAAGGACCGGGGTCGCCAACACATCAACTAAACCGCTGCCAAAGGCGCTCGCTAGATGCTCTTTTTTTACCAGCCACGTCATTTCGTTTGTCAATCCTGGTTTGATCACTCGCCTATCCCCTTTTGTGATCTGTGTTTCGCATGATATTTCACCTGGTCTGGCGGCTCAAGAGATCATAGGTTGTAGAAGTCCACTCGGCGATCGGCAAGGCGGTCGTTATAGGGATTTAGGGACTTGTCGCGTGCCACAGCGGGATCGATCTTCACTACCCTTGCCTCTTGCTTATCTTTTGAGGATTGCACAAGGATATCCCCGCTTGGGGAGACGATCTGGCTTTCTCCAGTGAAGCGAAGTCTTTTGTCAGTGCGCGCCTCACTGCCAACGCGGTTCGCAGTGACGGTGAACACGCCATTTTCTATCGCCCTTGCCCGCATTGTCAGTTGAGCGTATACAGGCATGACCAGATTTGCAGGATGGGCGATGATCTGTGCACCTTGCAGGGTCAGTGTTCGCGCAACCTCAGGGAAGAAGTGGTCAAAACAGATCATCATCCCCACTTTGGCTTCACCGATGTCGATTACGGGAAAGGGGATATCGCCTGGGGTAAACCAGCACTTTTCCTCGGAGAAGAGGTGGACCTTGCGATAGCGAGTAAGAAAGCCGGAAGGGCCGACCAGAACCGCACTGTTATATACGTTACTCTCGTGGCTCTCCGCAAGCCCAGCAACGATGTGGCAGCGCCGCTCGTGGGCAAAGGTGATGAGATCCTGTGTGGTCGGCCCCTCGGGCACAGGTTCGGCGAGCGCCGTGGCTTCTTCTTGCGCGGTGAACTGATAACCCGTTGCAAAGAGTTCCGGCAGCACCCACAGATCGGCGTTCTGCTGTCTCATCATGTTCTTTGCATGGCGCAGGTTGCGCCTTACTTCACCGAAAATGGGTTCCATCTGTACGTAGCCGATGCGCATGGTGCTAAATAATAGTTTAAACGGGTGAAAAGGGTCAATGAGAAGGCCTATTTGGGGCCCACGTGCCATGTCTGCACTCCCTCGTAGTGTCCGCACCCTTGCCTCACGTTGACGAGATGACCGCACTGCGGTACAAACAGGGCCATCACGCACGGGAGGTTGACATGGACGAACGCACCGTAGACATCGTGTTGGTGGGAGTGGGAAACCTGGGTCGGCGGTTGATAAAGCTTCTCGCCGATAAGGCGACCTACCTAAAGACCCGTTATGGCATTGCATTTCGCTTGGTTGGGATCGCGGACTCCCGCGGCGTGGCTCGCGACCCAGCAGGACTCGATCCGGAGATCGTTGTCCGCTTAAAGAGTGAGGAACGCTCGGTCGGTGAATATCACAACGCAGGCCAAATGGATGTTACGGCCACCGAGCTCGTGCGCGAGGTAAAGGCGGATCTGCTCTGCGAGGCCTCTCCTGTGCACCTTAAAGAAGGGGGAGAACCGGGGCTATCATGCATTCGAACAGCACTTTCCCGAGGGATGCATGTGGTTACTCCCAACAAGGGCCCCATTGTGCTCGCCTACCAAGAACTGGTTGAGGCGGCTTCAGCACACGGGGTTAAGCTTCGATTCGACGGCACGGTAGCTGGGGGGCTTCCCGCCCTTTACCTCGGCACGCGCGATCTGCGCGGTGCGATAATCGAGCGCATCGAGGCAGTGCCGAACCTCGCCACCGGCTACATCCTCGATCTGCTCGCCGAGGGCACCGGTTGGGAGGACGCCCTCTCTCGCGCTCGGGAGAGTGGACACCTCGAGGCCGATCCGAGCTGGGACGTGGACGGCTGGGACGCCGCAGCGAAACTCGTCATCCTCGCAAATGCAGTCCTTGGCTTCCCCGCAAAGTTGGAGGATGTTAAGCAGGAAGGGATCAGTGGAATCTCCTCAGAGAAGATCCGAAGCGAAGCTGCTCGCGGCCAGGTAATCCGACTTCTGGCCGTCGCCGAACAAACAAAAGACGGCCGCTACACCCTTCATGTGGGACCGAAGGCACTTCCTGCGAATCATCCGCTTGGCCACCTTGGCTCCTACGAGCTTGGCGTTGTCTATTACACCGACATCTACGGAACGATCACCGCGATCATCGATGAGCCCACCCCGCTTCCGTCTGCAGCGACCATGCTGCGCGACATCTTGGACATCTACCTTGTAGATTGAGGCAAAAAAAGACGGGTCTTTTGCTATCCGTTAAAGAATAGCTTCCTGCCTAACGCGGCGGCCTTCTCCATCAACGCCTGATCCTTGCTCTATGGGTCGTTATCCCCGTATGTGACCACGCTATCAACTGTAGCGCTACGCCTCTCCGTGCAGCATGTTATCTCTGGCACGACACAGCGCTACATCAAACTGCAACATAAGGACCAACTCCGCTTAGCCCTCTAGGTTTTTGCCTTTTAATGCCCTGCAGTTTGCTGCGAGGTTCTTTACCAAGCGCCTGATCCTTGCTCTATGGGTCGTTATCCCCGTATGTGACCACGCTATCAACTGTAGCGCTACGCCTCTCCGTGCAGCATGCCGAGCAGTCGGCCGAGGACCACCTCTCCGTCGGACCGCAGCCCGTTGTGCTCGTACTGGCTGGTCACCCAGGTCTTGATCCCTTGAATAGATTGAGCGGTCTCCTCGGAGAAGGCCCGCTCGACGTACATATCGTTGTAGTAGATTGCCGCTGCACAGGGCACGGTGTTCTTCCTCAATGCATCCGGATCGTACAGCCGCGGCCAGCCATCGTAGGCGGCCAGAATCTCCGCCGCTTCTTTAAGCGGTTGCAGCACCTTGTACTCGTCGAACATCCACGGATAGATCATCTCTCCGGTGAAGAAGACCGGTTTTCCCGGCGCGAGGTCGAACTCGGGATACTCAGCGCGCACGCGCTGCGCCGACCAGCGCGATGCCTCCTCTTGGCAGTAGATCGCCTCATGCAGGATCGCGTAAATCGGAGCGGTGTCAAAGTGCAAGGCATCTTCAAAGCCGTGCAGGAAAACATAGCTTGCCTCACGGCCTGTTTCACCCTGTAAAAAGGCGTCCTCGATCAGGTAATGCACCTTCTCAAAGCCGTCATCAGTGCCAAACGCGATCCCCAGTTGCTGAAACCGCTGCGGCGAGAGACGGTCGCCATTGGGCAAGCGCGTGTCGTGGCCTTCCAGATAGTCAACGATCTCGCGGACGCGCTCGGTATCGTCGGGATAGCGCTCATAGTATCGGTTGTTCTTCTCTATCACCCGTTTATAGGTGGCGCAGTAGACCTCGTCGATTGGCCGCTTTAAGGGCGGCAGCCCTCCGGTGAAGATCGCTTCTCTCAAACCCTGGGGGGCAAAAGACAGATAGGTCGCGAGACAGAAGCCGCCGTAGCTTTGGCCCAGGCCGCTCCACGGTTCATCTTGTCCCACAAGCTCTTTTCGGATCGATTCCGCATCCTTCACGATGGCATCGGCGCGGAAGTGTTTTAAGTAGTCGGCCTGGGCCTGTGGTGTGTCGAAGCAGGCGAGCGTCTGGTGGGTCACCGGACTGCTGCGACCGGTGCCGCGCTGGTCAAGAAGCAGCACGCGGTACTCTTTAAGCGCCTTTTTTAGCCACCCACTCCTTTTCTTAGGCCGGGGCGAAGCTCCTCCGGGACCACCCTGGAAGAAGACGAGCCACGGCAACTGCGCGTTCTCTTTATCCGGCTTTACGACCTCGCGGCAAAAGACGGTGATCGTATCACCATCGGGTCGAGCATGATCCAATGGAACGGTGAACTCGTGGTCGGTGAGCACGAGGCCCGGTAAGCGGTGAACGGCTATGCGCATGATCGCTCCTCCTTAGGCTTTTCGATCCGAAGATGCGGTCTTGACAAAGGTACAGGCAAGGATACTGCTGTGAGGAAGACCTGGCAACCCGGCGCGCTTTCAGAGATGGCTCCGGAGATTTATGGAGCGAGACGCGCGGGTTACGGTTTTGCTAAGAACCCTTCTGGCCAGGGCTCCCTGGGATAGGACGGGCAGAAGGCGCCTCGTTGGTTTCCGTCCGGCTCGTCGGGACCAGGGATCACGTTGCCACTACCAGTAATTCGACCAGTGAATTTGTCACCGCTGTAATAATGCTCTATGCAGTCTGGTAGATAGACCCCCACACCGTAGCCTGTGTTTCGCAAAATACGGCTTCCTCTGATCTGGGCATCAGCACCGTTTTGAAGGGAGATCCCATGCTCCCCGTTATCCGAGATCAAGCTACTGGAGATACTCACTTGCGTCAAACCTCTCAGTGAGAGGCCATCCTCTCTATTGCGGGAGATAGTGCACTTATTGATACTCACCTGCGCCGAGCCCCCTATATCAAGGCCGGTGGACTTGTTACCGGATACAGTGCAATCTTGAAGGTTCGCATGGGCTGAGTCCGATATGTAGAAGCCGCAGAGTTCGTTGTCTGAAATAGTGGAGTTTTGGATGTCCAGTTCAGCTGAACCTTCCACCACAATGCTTTCTGCGAAATTGTCGGAGACACTGGAGTCTAGAACCGTTACCTGAGCCGAACCTCTTATGTAGAGTGCAGGTGCTTCATTGTAGGAAAGGCTGCAGTTTTGGATCATCACCTCTTCTCCATAGATCAAGACAGCCCCTTCCTGCGAAGCTTCGCTGATTCCCAATCCCACTAGCTTTACGCCTTTGGCTTCTGCTAAGACAGAAATCAACGTTTGTCTCTTGCTGGATGCGGCTATTAGTTGTGTCTCTTCGGGCCCAGCCCCGCGTATTGTTAGTGACTTCCAAATTGTAATACCATCAGTGAACATCCCCGGAGCGACACTAATCGTTCCCCCAGGTGCGACCATATCGATAGCCTCCTGGAGGTTTGCAATGTCTTTCGGGACATAGATGTCGTTTTTTTCGCCTTGAGAAACAAGTGGTTTCCTTACAGATGCTGGCACAAAAGCCGCTAGATCTACTCCGTTTCCATACATCTCGTTATTTGCACCGCATAGGTGGACCTCCTTATCCCAAGCAACTATGCCAAACTTTCCATTATTCAAGACGTGGTTATCTTCAACGGTTGCCCTACTGGAGTCTTCCAAATAGAGCCCGTTACCACCGTTCGCAGCAATTTTCGAATTTGTCAAAGTCGCTTGACCTGAGTCGCCCATCCTTAAACCATCGCCCCCGTTATTGCTAACAATAGAATCCTGCAAAATCACTTGAGCCCAGTTCTCTACATAGAGTCCGCTACCATCATTCTTAGTAACTTCAGAATTTGTGAGAGTTATGTAAGCTGCGTCTACTACCCGCAAACCACTGCCTCCGTTATTGCTGACTGTAGAATCCTGAAGAGTCACTCTAGCCCGGTCTTCTACATAGAGTCCGCCTGCCCAGCTTCCAGAGATAGCACACTTTATAAGAGTTACCTTGGTTGAGTCTTGCACCGCAAGTCCATACTCTTGCTTGGCAGTAACACCATACTTTCCGCCATTTGAAATCTGGACATTGTAAAGTAAGACTTCTGCCATCCCCTTTATCTGAATCAGTGGTCCTGCCGAGCCCCTATTTCTCTTAACACCTACATCTTGGATCCTTACCTCAATTTCGTAATCGCTCCCCACCTGGATTATCGGTTTATCAGGCACTCCAATAATCTCTACCCCCTCTGAGTAATACTTACTACCCTCTCCTCTTAAGGTAAGCCTCTTTTGAATCACCACACTTTCCTCGTACATCCCAGCGGCCAAACAGATCACTGCCCCCTCTGGTGCCCGATCAATCGCTTCCTGAATGGATTCGCCAGCCTGCACATGTATGGTGCACCGCGGGAACTCCTGCGTGTAAATAACGCTTTGTGAAACCAGCAATATCAAGTCTAATGCAATTAAAGTCCAAAATATGCCTCGTAGGCTTTTGTGGTTCCACAATATTCTTGCTATTTGTCGCATTATAACTAGAATTACCCAATAAACAATAATAATCAACACTACTCCCCACAGGGGAATAACGTTAATTAAGGACGCCGCGATAGGTGCTGCAGTTCCTAGACCAACGGCTCCCATAAATACATCTGGAGCAAAGCCGAGTATGCCCCATAACACACCTAACGCAAGTGGAATCCCCAGGCCAAGAAATAGAAACCTCCACAGCATTTCCCACAGCTCTGAAAAAAAGAACATGCCAAACAGACCAGAGAGAAAACCCGCAATTACTAAATATGCTATGTAGTATTTTGCGCCCCGCCAAATTCTAGTCCGCCACATTCCATCCCCTCCAAAAAATAGGATAGACGCGATTTATTCATTCGTCAAGCCAGTGAATCATCTCATGGAAACACTATATCGCTATATGCGAGCGTTGGAATCATTAGGATTCACCATTAAATCCTGCATAGGTGACGGGCATGCTCCTGTCGTACAGATTGTCTAGCTGAGGAGGGAAGGCAAGTTTCGGGCTAACGGAGTGGTGTACAAGTTAACTGATAACGACGGGCGCTATGAGATTCGTTGGATAAGCGCCGGAAACGGCGATCATGAGGTCAACTTCTCTTTCTCCTCGGCTGTGCCGGTCGTGACCTGCTCGAAAGATGGAGCCAGCGTTGAAGGACGGTTTCTCATCGAGAGCGACGAGACAACGGGAAGCATTGCCGGTATGTACCGGGTGACGCGTCACGGCAATCAGGTTGACATGACCCTCCAACCGACGAGCGAGTGGCGGCCACGCGAGCGCAAGCTCTCGGTGCGGCTGATCTATGCAGCGATTCCGATCTTCAAGCAGTGGGTCAATACCTCTATCAATGGCCAGCAACCATCACGCTCGATGCAACCGGCCAGCCCACAATGTGCTCCGGTTGGGGCAAGACTTAGGAGCGGGCTATGCTCTATCTAGGAACAGCTTGGTGGAGGGTCGTCTAAGGAGTCGCCCCAACTGACCGTGCTTTCGAGCATCTTTCTGAAGGAGTCATCACATCTGGAAATCCTGGAGACATCTTACCTGCTTCCTCTTCGTGCCTTGCCTTCGACATCGTCTTCTCCTCGGAAGTCAGGACGCCCACGGAACAGCACGAAGGGGCCTGAAATACTTATTTTCCGCTTCCTGGCCAAAGCGATAGCCAGCATCCCCGCTTTGACAGATGCTAGCTGACAAACTTCGATCTCAGAGATCTGGAAGACGAGAGCTAAGTATCTCGCTCCGATTCAAGGCCCCCCAAGATAGACCCCAACATTTTGGAGACGGTACACTAACTATCTGTAGACGCTATACCCCAAATACGATCCAATTTCAGAGCCTGTTGAAGCATGTGGCCTAAATCTGACTTAATCGGGCACACAGCAACTGGGTTCCCGATGAGAGCCTTCTCGAATCCCGAAAAAAAGACCACGCCACTGAGCCTCTTTCGTTCAGACTTGAACAAATGCTCAAGCATCGAGCGCCACTGAACTGCCTTGGGTCTGCCCGCTTGGAGTACAATGCTACCCTCCAGCCCAAGAAGGTCAACAAGACACGCGTTACGATCGACCCAAAGAAGCACGATCCCCAATTGCTGTTGGGGCAGTTGGTGGCATTCCGTGATGAGCGTATCCCACATCTTCTTGCTTTGGTCCGGCAGTTGGCCCTGGACCACGCATTCACAGGTGGTGCCTGACATGTCGCGCAACTCAAGCGTCGCCGTTCCCAGTCCTTTTCTTACGGGATCAAGGGAAACTTCAACCTCTGCTGGACTCGGTTCCAAGAGAACATCAAGAAAGCCTTTCAGGAGTTTCTTGGGCGGTAGGCTCCGGTTTTCTTGAAGAACTTTGGCAATTGCCTTTTCCTTCCGTCTGAGGAAGGTTAAATGGGTGCTCGAAAGATCCGTCATCCGGGCCTTGTCTTTGACTAGATTATCAATTGCCTTACGAACATGCTCAATCACTCCCTCGGTTACCCCTTCTAGGTCTCGACGCTCCCCTAGACAGGTCGTATCCAGGAACAGAAGAACTCCGAAAGGTGAGTTTGCCTGCTCGACGCGCCTCTTGATAACTCTGCATTGTTCGTCGAGCTGTTCTTCTTCCCGGGCGCGGCGAATACGTGTAACTTCGATGTTGACAGGAGAACCATTGAAATTGAAGACTACGTCGGGGTGGCATTTCTCATCCTTTGGCTCCCAGTAAATCGGCGAGACTCCATAGGAGTGTAGGTGTCGGATGATTTCAATCTCAGTGCGGATATCAAGGAAGTCGTCACTATTCTTCTCGTACTTATCAAGGAGCAAGCGAAGCCTCCTTTTGCTGAAGCAATCAATCTTGGGCAGAAACGCAAGCGAATCCTCCAAGTAATCCAAGATACGACTTGGTGGAACCTGTCTAGCGGGGTCTTGCTGGATGAAAGCATCTATTCGATCATCCAAGTACTCGCACAATCCAGGCCACCGTTGTCTCGGATCTCTTTCGCTTTCTTTGCGTAACATTCTCTCAACAGCCCCTTCTAGTTGTATCTTTAGGTCTTCGCTTTCTGCCCAATTGTACCACGTTGTAGAGCGTACGCCCCCATCACCTGTACCATTTTCCTCTGATCAGCGACAACTAAAACTTTCACCCAACCCAACCAGCCCCCATCCACCCAGTTTCAGGGTAAGTTCTGCACTTGACACTTAATAGCAGCATGAAGCCTGATCTCCATTCCTCCCATCCGCACGGAGAATAATTCGGCGCAGGCAATGAGAAACAAGACTTAAGGACGATCGACGGGCGGGACCACTCCACCATCGATCTTACGGCCATGGGAAAGCGGGGGGAGCCTTGTCTTTTGGCGTCCGTTTTGGGTTCTTGATGTTCTAGCAGCTCTGGCAAAAAGCCACGTATCACTTCGACAACGAGATGAGAGATTCAATCTGTGGGCGCAGCTCGCCGATTACGGTTTCGAATGAGGGCAGCCCGGGAACCAGCGGACCGAGCCACTGGAACCACGTCTTCTCGATCTGAACGAGCATCCCCTCCTGAAAGAAATCCTCAGGTCCTTCAAAGTCGACATGCCGCACGGCACATTTCTCGTGGAGGAACGACACGAAGCCGGACAGGTCCATCTGGTTCTTGTAGGCCCCCAACACGCGCCAGAGGTCATAATAGTCACGGGCGCGTGACCGGCTCCATCCGCGTTTTTCAAGGGTCTCAGCGTGTTGACGGATTGCGCGCAGCTTCTCGGCAACGATCTCCTCTACTGCATAGACTGGAACCTGCGCTTCGAGCGGCTCGCCGTATTCGTGAATCACTTTCCGTTTTTGCACAGGCTTTAGCACTTTCTCGTCCACCGTGATTTCGATCATGACTCGCGTGTGTGGTTGCCTGTGCCACGGAAGGCGAGCGTGGATTGCGAAGGCTTCCTGATCTCTCGGGTGTGGCTGCTTTTCGGTGTACCGTTCATACACGAGTTCCACCGGGGCATACTCGTCTAACAACTTCATAGCGGTATCGCAGGATTCTCGGATTGCCCGTTCCATCGTGTCGCCGGTGGGGACGCCTTCCAACCCGGAGAAGTCGAGATCCTCGGAGAAACGATACTTGCCGAAGTAGCACTTCTTGAGGGCGGTTCCGCCTTTGAAGACGAGTGTGTCGCGCAGTGATCCGACCTGACAGATGCCAGCGAGAATCCACGAGAGGAGGTAATCCCGTTCAAGGATCTCCCACGAAACGCCGAGCCGCCTTCGCGCTTCCAGAAGACGCAGGCGGAGGGGCTTCATGCCCCGACCTTCCCAGGGAGATTCTCCTGGATCATCCATCGACGGTTGTACGGCCCCTTGCGCGGTCCGGTCGGATCGAGCTTTCGACATCCGTTGATCGGAAGCCGCGCAAGATGATCAAGGCGAGTTGGATCGACGCCCTGCTCTTCGAGCACCCATCCCAGGCGCTTGGAGGTGACTGCACTCAGCTTCTCGGCGTAGGCGGTGATTCGCTTGAGATCCAACCGGTTTTCCCTCACCTCGAACGCATGGAGAACCTCAGAAAAGTCGCCACAGTACTCCGGTCTGGACAGCCCATCGAGCAACGTGCGCTCAGGGTCGGTGATCGTCACACGGGCCTCCCCGATCCAGACTTTCACTGTGCCAAAGAAGCACGCGGGCTTGATCTGAACAAACTGATAGAGCGTTTCGCCGACCGGATAGCCGCGGTCAGCCCGCGTGATCTTGGTACGCCGTACTCGTGGAACGCAGGTCTCCGTGGTCGTCAGCACGAAGACTTTTCTTGGGACTTGTTCCGTCAGGCCGTGGTAGTGCAGGGCTGACCAGTAGCCAATGGCAGCGGGGTCGACCAGCGCCATGGCGATTTCGAACTCGTGAGCGGAGGCTACGCCGGGGATCGTTGAGGAAATCGCATACAGCCCTCTCCGTAGAGAGACGATCCATCCGTTTTGGCGTAGGTGGTAGAGCGCCTCCAACAGGTACGAGTCGCTGAGGCCTACGCGAGGGCTAAGCTCACGAGCACGTTCCGTCGAGAAGATGCGGTTGCCCTCGGAGGCCAAGAGCCGGACGAGCTCAACGCCGACCTGGGACTTCTTTGGCTTGTGACCCGTGTTCATTGGACACCCTCCAATGTTCGCCAGGGAGAATCATCACCACTCTTTGTTGCCATTTTGTGGCATACATTGGAGAATATCAAATGTTTGCGCCATAGTAACTATTCAAGCATCGAGAGAGGAACGTGTGAGGGCTGGGGTCTACCATCGGCTTTTGCACAGGTGACGGCCCCGTGAAGTAGTGGGATTGGACTTGCTTCAAGAGGTGTGGCTCTTGGGGGCAGTAAACCTGTCGAGAAGGGAGCTTCTCTTTGAGAACCTACGTTATTTAATTACGGCAGGAAAACCAACGCCAGGCTTGACAATCTCATCACTCCTTGCGACCCTTTAGGTGAAATGGCACGGGATGTACGAAGTGAGATCGAAGAATTGCGGGAGACGATCCGGAGGCATAACTACCTCTACTACGTTCTCGATAAGCCGAAGGTAAGCGACGCCGAATACGACGCGCTCTTTCGCCAGCTGCAAGAGTTGGAGGAGGCCCATCCGGATCTCATTACTCCAGACTCGCCGACTCAACGGGTCGGTGCCCCCCCGGCTCAGGGGTTCGCCACAGCGCCCCATGCAGTACCCATGCGAAGTCTCGCAAATGCCTTTAACGTTGATGAGTTGAGGGACTTCGATCGCCGCGTGCGCAAGCTGCTCGATGCGGCCGAGGTTACGTATCTAGCCGAGCCGAAGCTCGACGGTCTGTCGGTAGAGCTCGTCTATCAGGATGGCTTGTTCGTACAAGGCTCGACACGAGGTGACGGAGTAAACGGGGAGGACGTCACCTTAAACCTGCGCACAATTCGCAGTATTCCACTGCGCCTACAAAGTCTTGGTAGGAGTGGCCCCGCGCTCCTTGAGGTACGTGGCGAGGCCTACATCGATAAAGATGATCTTACCCGCCTTAACCGTCAACGCGAGAAGGAAGGCCTCGCTCTCTTCGCCAACCCGCGCAACCTGGCCGCAGGGTCGTTGCGCCAACTCGACCCGCGAGTCCCAGCCTCGCGCCCCTTGAAGATCTTCTGTTACGACATCGGCCGGGTGGAAGGAGTGGCGATTGATACGCAAGCGGAGCTCCTGGAGACGCTTTTCCAGTTGGGGATCCGTGTTAATCCGCTTTATCGGCTCTGCAAAGGGATCGACGAGGCGATCGCTTTCTACGAGCAGGTTAAAGAGGCGCGGGAAGGGCTTCCCTATGAAGCCGATGGTGTAGTGATTAAGGTCAACGAGTTTGCCTCAAGGCGGATCTTGGGCGAGGTTTCGCGCAGTCCCCGCTGGGCGATTGCCGGGAAGTTTCCCGCTGAGCAGGGGATCACTAAATTAGAGAATATCATCGTTCAGGTCGGCCGTACCGGAACCCTGACCCCGGTGGCGGTGCTTGAGCCGGTGCGCGTACGGGGGGTGGAGATCTCCCGTGCCACTCTGCACAACGAGGATGAGATAAGACGAAAAGATATTCGCATCGGTGATACCGTGGTAGTGCAGCGCGCAGGGGACGTTATCCCTCAGGTTGTGCGATCGCTGGTGGAACGGCGTACCGGTGAGGAACGGTTGTTTGTAATGCCCGATACATGCCCGGTATGCGGAAGCCGCGTCGTGCGATACAAAGGGGAGGTTGCCCACCGCTGCTTGAATCTCTCCTGCCCGGCGCGGATTAAGGAGTCGATCCTTCACTTTGTCTCCAAGGGCGGGTTCGACGTTGATGGGTTTGGGGCCAAACTCGTTGATCAACTGGTCGACAAGGGGATCGTCAAGCGGGTCAGTGATATATTTCACCTTGATCGCGACACGTTAATCGGGCTGGAGCGGATGGGGAAAAAGTCGGCGAGTAACCTCCTTTCTGCGCTTGAGGAGAGCAAGTTGATCGCACCGCCCAAGATTCTTTTCGCCCTGGGGATTCCTGAAGTGGGAGAGCACACGGCCGGGCTCCTTGCCGAGGCATTTGAAGGATTGCAGGAACTTATGGAGGCGACAGAAGAGGCACTGTGTGCCCTTCCGGAGATCGGCCCGCGCACTGCAACAGCGATCGTTGACTTTTTCGCCAATCAGCCTAACAAGGATATGATCTTAGAGCTCCTCGACGCCGGGGTGAAGATCACTGAGGTTTCAAAGAGTGCCTCGGCGCGTACTCTGGAAGGCAAGCGGTTTGTGTTAACAGGCAAGCTTGTGTCTATGCCCCGGGGGGAGACGGGGGAGCGGATCAAGCGGCTGGGGGGTAAGGTCTCCTCATCGGTCAGCTTGCGAACTGACTACGTTGTCGTTGGGGGAAACCCAGGGGCAAAAGCCGACAAGGCACGCGAGTTGGGGGTAGCGACCCTCACCGAGGCGGAGTTCTTGGCTTTGCTTAAAGCCGATGCTTAGGCCAACTCTCCTTGACCTTGATCGTCAAGAACTGGCAGAATACCTGGTTAGGTGCGGTGAGCCAGATTTTCGGACTGAGCAGATCTGGCGTTCGGTCTACCGCGATCTGTCGCCTTCCTATACAAAGATTACCACCCTACCACGTGTCCTACGTGAGGCGCTTGAGAGAGATCTTCCCTTTGATCCACTGCAACCGATCGATCGTATAATCAGTGCGGATGGGCTTACGCGCAAAGTTCTTTTTAGCCTCGTTGATGACGAGACGATTGAGGCGGTCTTAATGTCCTACGAGCGACGAAGGACTGTTTGCGTCTCCACCCAGGTTGGCTGCCCGATCGCTTGCGCCTTCTGCGCCACGGGGAAGAGCGGGTTTGTGCGCAATTTGACCGCAGGAGAGATTGTGGGACAGGCACTTCACTTTGCACGTTGGTTGCGTGAGAAGGATGAGCGGCTGACCAACGTCGTCTACATGGGTATGGGTGAACCGTTTTTAAACTACGAGGCGACGATGAAGTCGATCCGGATCCTAAACGATCATGAAGGGTTCTCACTTGCGGCGCGCGGGTTCACCGTCTCAACAGTGGGAATCATTCAAGGGATCAAACGGTTCATGGAAGAGGACCTACAGGTGAACCTGGCGGTCTCCCTGCACGCAGGCAGTGACGAACTGCGGAACAAACTGGTTCCTTCTAACCATCGCTATCCCCTTGCGAAGCTCATCCATGCTTGCCGCTCTTATATAGAGCGAACGCATCGACGGATTACCTTTGAGGTTGCTTTGATAGATGGGATGAACGACTCGTCCAAGCAGGCACGCGAGATTGCCGTGCTCCTCTCTGGGCTCCTGTGTCACGTTAACCTGATCCCTCTTAATCCGATCCCCGATTCTTCTTTTCGCCCGAGTTCCCGTGAGCGAACGGAGGCGTTCGCACATGTTCTGGAGAAGATGGGCATTCCTGTAACGGTACGAGTACGAAGAGGAACAAAGATCCAAGCAGGATGCGGCCAGCTGCGCGCCCGCTCACAGAGGAATTGAGAGATCGGAAGAATCAAGAACCCTGCGCCAAGAGCGCAGGGTATGAAAGGCATAAAAGCCGTAGCCTCCCTGAAGAGCAAAGCCTTCCTGTACTTAACGGGAAAGACGTTATGATAGTAGAGGTGATGCGCACAGAGACATCCTCTTCGAGCTCCATCCTGCCCCATAGGGACAGGATGCCACTATCGTGACCCTGTAGCAAGACTACAGGGAATCATCAAGTTGAATGATCGGTAAGTCAAATCACTCAATCGCTAAATCATTAAATCACTCAATCCATCAATCTCTCACTCGTTGAGCAAACCGCGGTAGTAGCTAAGGGCATCGTGTCCCCAGTTTTCGGTGACGCGATTTAATCCCTCTTTAACGAGCTGACGCGCGCGCTCACGAGTGATCTTCATGGTCCGACCGACTTCGGCTAGGCTGTACGGGCAGCCATCCTCAATACCGTAGTGTAGGCGTAGAGCGAGCGCTTGCCGAGCAGGAATACGGTCGAATACGCGCTCCAGTTCGTCGTGGAACAGAAGGCGGAGTGTCTCTTTCTCCGGCGAGAGTGCTGTGGAATCGGCGATTAACTCCTCCCGCGTCTCATCGCCATCACCCCCGACAACTTGATCTAGGGAGAGGATCTCATTCACCTGTGTTTCGATCTGGCGTAGGCGTTCGACCGATACACCGAGAACCTGGGTGATCTCCTCCTCATCGACACGTCCGTTGCGGGAGAGGCTGCGCATCTGCTCGAACCGACGCACGGCACGGAACAAGTAGTCAGGGATGCGGATCATACGCGAGTAATTGGTGATAGCAGTGAGGATGGTCCGGCGGATCCACCAGGAGGCGTACGTACTCAGCCTGTAGCCGCGTTCGACGTCGAACCGGTCAACCGCCTCGATCAGGCCGATGTTCCCCTCCTGGATGAGGTCGATGAGGGGAAGTCCAACGTCGGAGTAGTCCTGTGCGATCTTCGCAACCAGGCGTAGGTTGGACGTGATCAATCGTTCCCGCGCCCCATCGACACCGCTAGACATTGCACGGGCAAGGTCCTGTTCCTCTGCTTGAGAGAGGAGGGGGAAGCGGGAGATCTCACGAAAGTAGATTCGAAGGATATCCGTGGTAGCGGAGGATTGAGCCTCATCGACTGGTTGCCTCTTCTCAAGAGTCTCTCGCATCGTATTTTTCACCTAGCAAACTTTACGAGAAGAACGCGGGGATGTTCAAGCGTGCTTTTCAGGCTCCTCTCTATTTGGCCTGCCTCTACCTGGCGGTAGACAGGTGTTGCAGGCAGGTCTGAGTAATCAGCCACTCTCGCATCGGAACTGGCCTGCTCTCGTGAATCAAGCTCTTCTCCCCCTGAGGAAACCAGGAAAAAGCCCGGTTTCTTGTGCGACGATCGCCAATCCCCATTTTCGTGACCTGTCTGCCGGCCAGGCAGGGAAGCCCCGTTCTCTCGCCAAGACGCTGGGATCGCCAAGGATTTATCAGCTCTCAGCCGTCAGCAATCAGCTTAGAACATCAACTCCACTTGCTCTTTCTCATTGCTCTTTACTGATTACCCATTACTGTGTTTC
>DQCH01000107.1:238-5343 GCA_003545155.1 Candidatus Acetothermia bacterium | reverse complement strand
CTCAGCCGTCAGCAATCAGCTTAGTACACCCTTAGCTTTCTCCTGGATTCCTCATAGGTTATTGGATTCCTATCGATCCTGTTTTTTCTCCGTTCTTTGCGTTCTTAGCGCCTGCCTGTCCTTCGGACGCAGACAGGCCTTTGCGAGAATCTTGTCGTTTCATTCTTTCTCTTGAGTTACCCACTCAAGGCAGTGAGGAACCGCTTTTCAAGAATCCGGAAAAGATTCAGATGTAACATCGATTACATCAAGCTCGACGACGCGCGACGCAACGCCAAGCCGTGCTGCCAGGCTGGGAAGTGTGCGACCGTTGTCCCCGGAGACGAGTTCTTTGATGTAGAGCCCTCCCTCACCACAAAGCTTAAGCTCCGCTTGGCGAGGAGAGAGAAGGTTCCCTTTTGCCTCAAGGAGGCACCGCTCTCGCACCAAGTCGGCGCGGCGGTGGGAGACACGCTGTGGGGTTCGTTGTTTAATCGTCCCTATCAGGCTATCAAGCGCTTTAGTGAGCGTCTCGGGGAAAATGTCCTTCTCAAATGCGACCAGAGCGCGGTAGGTCTTCTTGGCGTGTGTCTCCTTGACTAAGGCGACCGTCTCGCGAGGGACAAAGTGGAGTTCGCTTACCTCTACCTTCTCCGAAGAACCGGTGTTGACGGCCTCTTGCAACGACGGAAGGTCGAGACAGCGGCTTCTCGGGGAGACGACTTCCAGGACGAACGGTCGACCCGTCCCGAGCATACGGGCGTCGATGTCCTCGCGTCCCGCACCGTGCAAATGCGACTCGCTTGCTCCTGCTGCTACGAGAAACGGGGCAGCGACGAGTTCCTCCACCGATTCGGGGTACTGCTTCCCCGTGAACCCGCACGCTTTGCATCCCTCTCCGCGGCAATGGCGGCAAGGCCAGCGGGTCTGCGGGATTCCGCGGACAAGCTTGAGGTAGCGGCCGTAGATATACAGAGAAAGAATGCGAAGCTCGATCTTACTCTGTGCCAGGTCGATGATGAAGGAGAGGTGAGGGTTGGTGAGCTCCACCGTGCCGTGGCCGCTCTTAGCCTCGAAGGCCTTCCCCACCTCGCGATTGAACGCGTGTTTGAGCGACTCGGTAAGACCCGTAGGGAACCTCTCGTTAAAGAACGCTTCCATCTGGGAAAGCCGCGGGGAGAGCTTTACTCCGAACAGGTAGCTTTCAAACTCGATCCCTTTGGAAGCAGCAACGGCACGGGCGGCCCAGTCTTCGACGCGTCCAAATAGTCCATCACAGATCCAACAGGTTCCAAGCTTTCCGTCCACCTCGAGCATAGAGAGCAGCGTACGCAGCGCTTCCCCCCGCTGACGGTTAGAGAATCCGTGTCCAAGCTTAGCGAACGCTCGACCAAGGCAGTCGTCGCAGATCGGGCCGGCGCGTAGGATTGTCGCCGCACCCTTGATGACCTCTTTCCCTTGTTGCTCTTGATTTTTAGTACTCACGTGCTCTCCTGCCTTGCATACTTACAGTAGTAGATCATCTTAAGATCTTCGCGCATGAACCCAATCGCTTCCAGGTCTTCTGCGACGATCGAGAAGGTAACCGATCCTCCAGCCCACTGTTTCACACGAATTGAGCGTGTGTGTGTGTCATGGTGCAGTAATTATTGTTATTCTACTCCAGCCTTAACTACGACGTTCAAAACGTGGGGCCTTATGCTCCTGCACACAACGGTTCATGATTCTTTCCAGGGCTTGCGACGACGAAGTTTTCCGTTATGCGGTTCAGATTGCATAGTGCAGTTGCTTGGTTTAGGATTGGCCCTGAATGGGTGACTTATTGGTTTGGCCTTTCTGGTTATCGTTGGCGATATTTGTCATCACGTATGTGGGGATCCTTTCCGAGAGGATCCACCGGACGATCATCGCCTTATCTGGTGCGGTCTTGATGATTGCTGTTGGAAGCTGGTTCTCCTTCTATGAGGTGCATCAAGTGGTGGAGGCGATCGATTTTAACACCATCTCCCTTCTCTTAGGGATGATGATTGTGGTGGGGATATTCAAGGAGACCGGTTTCTTCCAGTACCTCGCAATCAAGGCAGCCAAACTTGCTCGGGGAAAGCCGTGGCTGCTTCTAGTATATCTAGGGTTGGTTACTAGCCTCGTCTCCATGGTTCTTGATAACGTGACTACGATCATCATCATGGTCCCAGTGACCTTCTCTGTGGCTGATATCTTGGGAATACCTGTACTTCCATTCCTGATGAGCGAGGTCCTTCTCTCTAACATTGGCGGCGTTGCGACTCTGATCGGCGATCCGCCGAACATTCTAATAGGCTCGGCCGCCGGGTTCAGCTTCACTGATTTTCTGATACACCTGGCACCGATCGTCGTTGTGGCCTGGATCATCGCACAACTGTTCCTTCTCTTCATCTTCCGATCTATCCTCACCCACAAGCCGGAGAATGTCGACCGTCTTATGGCGATGGATGAGCAAAAGGCGATTGTCGATCCTCTTACTACGGGCCGGATGCTGAAGGTGCTGGGGGTTACGATCCTTCTTTACCTCATTCATGATCGGATAGGCCTCGATCCGGGCTTGGTTGCTCTCATTGGTGCCTGTCTCGGCCTTCTGTGGGTGAGACCGAAGCTCGACCGGATCTTAAGCGAGATCCGATGGGACGTCCTGTTATTCTTCATATCATTGTTCGTCATCGTTGGGGGACTAGAGGCAGGAGGGCTGCTAAATCTGGCTGGAAACGGGATTATTAGTCTCACTCGCTATGGAATGCTCCTTACGGCAATCGTTGTCCTCTGGGTGGGGGCCCTCGCCTCGGGAGTGGTCAGCAATGTCCCTTTCACCATCGCCATGCTGCCGATCTTAAAAGGGCTGGCCAGCCAGGGGGTTCCTGTTGCACCACTGTGGTGGGCGTTGGCCCTCGGGGTTGGATTTGGTGGCAACTTGACACCGATTGGAGCGGCGGCAAACGTGCTTGTCGTTTCCATAGCTCAAGATACAGAGGAACCGCTTACATTCAAGCGATGGCTTAAAAGCGGTTCCATCGTTGGTTTTGCCACTTGCGTCGTTGGGAGTATTGTGCTGATCCTCGTAATCTCGTGACAAATCTAATAAGAATTTTACCGAATACTCCTATGGTTATTTAATTTTTACCACTCAATGAGAAGGAATTAGGAGGGGGGACGACCAGTAAAGCCAAATTATCGCCAGTGAAGCGAGTTCTCACGAACCCGAGCGTCTTGGAAGCCTTTCTATTGCACCGGTAGGTAACATGCTATAGGATTTCGGCATGGGCGAATTATCTTTCTGGCCACTCTTAATCTCAATACTGATCTTCGTTTTTACCTACGTAGGGATCCTCTCCGAACGGATACACCGCGCGATCATCAGCCTGGTTGGGGCGACAACAATGGTTGTCCTCGGTACCTGGCTCGGCTTCTACAGCGATGCGGCCGTGGTGGAGGCGATCGACTTCAATACGATCGCTCTCCTTTTTGGGATGATGCTCATCGTCGGGATCATGAACAAGACCGGGCTGTTTACGTATCTGGCGATCCGCGCGGCGAAGCTCGCTAAGGGAAGCCCATGGCGGTTGATGATCGCCCTTGGTCTGTTCACCAGTGTGGTCTCGATGTTCTTGGACAACGTGACGACGATCATCGTGGTCGCGCCGGTGACCCTGTCCATTGCAGAGGTGATCGGAATGAACGCGGTTCCCCTCTTATTGGGAGAGGCCCTCCTCTCCAACATCGGGGGAGTGGCGACCCTGATTGGAGATCCTCCGAACATCATGATCGGTTCTGCGGCAGGCTTGAGTTTCAACGACTTCCTTATTCACCTCGGACCAATCGTCCTCGTCGTCTGGCTCGTCGTTCAACTGTTGCTATTAGTTATCTTCAGGCGGCAACTTCACCCCTCCCCGGGAGCGTCGGAAAAGATCACGTACCTCAACGAGAAACGTGCCCTGATCGATCTCCAGACTGCAAAGAGGATGCTCATCGTTCTCGGGATGACGGTCATCCTTTACGTGCTGCACGATACGCTCAATCTCAGCCCGGGCATTGTTGCCCTGATTGGGGCTTCGGCCGGACTTCTCTGGGTGCGCCCTCCGGTGCATGAGATCTTGAACGAGGTGCACTGGGATATCCTGATCTTCTTCCTTTCCCTGTTTGTCATTGTTGGAGGACTGGAAGCAGCTGGAGCCCTTGACCTAATTGCAGAGGGAATGACGGGGTTGACCGATCACGGAATGATATTTGCCGCGCTTGCTGTCTTGTGGACAAGTGCAATCATGTCGGCAGTGGTCGACAACATCCCATTCACCATAGCCATGCTTCCGATCATCTCTGGGCTCGCTAGCCGTGGGGTAGCCATCGCCCCCCTGTGGTGGGCATTGGCTCTGGGAGTCGGATTCGGGGGAAATGGCACTCCAATTGGATCTACCGCGAGCGTGGTCACCGTCTCGATCAGCGAGCGGACAGAGAACCCGATCACCTTCCGTATGTGGATCAAGAGTGGCTCGCTGAGCACTGTTACGAGTTGCATCGTCGGGAGTATCGCTTTAATTCTCGCCATCAAGTTAGGACTCTTGTAGAATTCCTTTAGAGGTGAGCCGGTGCTGAGGTAACTTACAATGGGTACACACGGTGTCTTTCACTTCTCATTTTACACGGAGGCCTGGTGATCGCACGGATCCTCCTTCCACTTCCGATTGATCAGACCTTCGACTTTCTCATACCAAAGGAACTGGAGAAAGAGATCGCGCTGGGACAGCGAGTAAGGGTCTGCTTCCGGGAGACCGAGCGGTGGGGAATCGTTGCTGCATTAGTGACACAGAGTGAGCACGAAGGCGCGCTGGAGCCGGTTTTGGAGATTTCAAAAGGGCCGTCGTTCTCTGAAGAAGCGCTCGCCTTCTGCGCTCACATTACTGAACACTACCTAGCCCCAGTTGGCCTGGTGGTGAACCGGGTGCTTCCTCAACGGGTAAGTGCGCGTAAGGAGAGGTTCTTCGTATTGACGAGGGAGATGGGGGAGTTAATCTCACACATGGAGTTACTCTCTCGACGGGCACCACGTCAGGCCGCTGTTCTTCGCTTTCTCCTATCCTCTTCTGTCCCCTGCTCAG
>DQCH01000107.1:0-188 GCA_003545155.1 Candidatus Acetothermia bacterium | reverse complement strand
GAGGTGCGTGGGCCGCTTGGTCGTCTCGTGCAGAAAGGCCTGATACGGAAGGTGGACAAGCCTTGCCTCGTTACGCGGAAGGCGCAATTGGAACGACCGTCCTTAATTGTCGAGGTGATTGAACAACTTCCTCACGGGGGCCAGGTTCTACTTTTCTCCCGCAATAGGTGGGAGGCCTATCTTGGGCT
>DQCH01000061.1:3486-3694 GCA_003545155.1 Candidatus Acetothermia bacterium | reverse complement strand
TTCGATCAGCTCATTTAAAGAGACGACCTCGATCTCCATCCCGCAAGGGTTGATCATGCCAAAGTGAGCCTTGTCCACTGCTATGTTCAGGGCCAACCCGTGCCTTGTCACCCAGTGCTTTACGTACACTCCAACCGAGGCGATCTTGTAAGAGTTAACCCACACTCCAGGAAAGCCCGGGTGACGCCTCCCCCTCACTCCAACCTCG
>DQCH01000061.1:3097-3426 GCA_003545155.1 Candidatus Acetothermia bacterium | reverse complement strand
TCACGCAGGTCGATAATCGGGTAGATGACAAGCTGTCCCGGTCCGTGATAGGTGATGTTTCCTCCGCGTTCGACCTCGTAGATTAAGATCCCTTCTTGTTGAAGGACCTCCGGAGGAGCGAGGACGTTTAAAGCTGAGCCGCTTCGCCCGATGGTGAAGACCGGGTTGTGCTCAACGGTGAGCACAGTATCTACGATTTCACCGTGAGAGCGCAGTGAGTGCAGCCGGCGTTGCAACCTGTATGTTGTAGCGTAGTCGGCGTGGCCGAGGGGAAGATGGACCGCCTCCAGGGTTTTCTCACTCGATCTCAGCCAAGAGGTCATCAAGAC
>DQCH01000061.1:0-3028 GCA_003545155.1 Candidatus Acetothermia bacterium | reverse complement strand
GCTTTGAGTGTTTCCCCCTCTTTCTTTAGCCAGTCCACCACCGTTACCTCATCGATCTCCCCCAGATTGGGGAGGCGCACTTCGCTCATAGCACCCCTCCTTCCGTTTAGAATACTAGCCGATTTAACGATTGCTTTCACCTTGTTCCAAGGCTGGTTCCACCCTATAGTAGAATCGGAAGGAGGAGGCATGGGGTTCACCTGCGGGCTGGTCGGCCTTCCCAATGTAGGCAAGTCGACGATCTTTAATGCCCTCTGCGGTGCTGGCGCGCGCGTGGAGAGCTACCCGTTTTGCACGATTGAGGCAAACGTGGGAACAGTTGCCGTTCCTGACCCGCGCCTCGACCGTCTGGCCACCCTCTACCCAGATAAGAAGAAGGTCCCAACTCACCTGGAATTTATCGACATCGCCGGCTTGGTTGCGAAAGCGAGCGAGGGTGAAGGGATGGGGAATCAGTTTCTCTCTGAGATCCGGTCTGTGGATGCCATCCTGCACGTGGTCCGTTGCTTTGCCGATGCGAACGTCGCACATGTCAGCGGCGAGATCGACCCAGTACGGGACATCGAGGTGGTGGAGACCGAGCTCCTCCTCAAGGACTATGAGACCCTGGGAAGGGTGTGGGAGCGCCTGAAGCGGGAGGCAAAGGGGGCCGATCGGCGCGCTCCTGCCCTACTGGAGGCGTGGGGACACCTTGTGGAAAAGGTGGCACAAGGGGTCCCTATTCGGAGTTTTACCATCGATCGAGGTGTTGAGACTCTCCTACGCGAGACCTCACCGTTGACAGCAAAGCCGCTTCTTTATGTGGTGAACGTTGGGGAAGAAGGGGAGAACGAGTGTTCGCGGGCTGTTAAGCGTATAGCGGATGAACATGGAAGCGAGGTGATCGTGATCCGCGGTCGGATCGAGGCGGAGATCTTAGAGGTGGCGGCAAGCGAGGAGGAACGCTCGATCTACCTGCAGGAGTGGGGCCTTGAGAATACTGGCCTTGAGGGGTTGATCCACGCCGGGTATCGAGCCCTTGCCCTTATCACCTTCTTCACGTTCGAGGGACCGGAAGTGCGTGCGTGGACAGTTCCCAAAGGAACTACCGCTCCTAAGGCGGGGGCAAAAATTCACTCCGACTTTGAGGAGCGTTTTGTTCTTGCGGAGGTGATGAACTTGGAAGAGCTCCTTGCCACAGGGTCGGAGAAGGCGTTGCGTGAGGCGGGGCACGTTCATCGCGCAGGACACGATTACGTAGTTAAAGATGGCGATGTAATTCACTTCATCTGCGCATGAATCCCTTAATCTATGCTGATGACGACCCTGGTCTACCAAGTGTGGTAAAGGAGGTCCTTGAGGTTGGAGGAATCCTGATCTTTCCCACCGACACCGTGTTTGGGATCGGCGGTAACCCCTGGGACGAGCGGGCACTAGCTTCGGTGCAGGCGATGAAAGGCTGCGACTCAGATCGGCCATTTAGCCTTCATCTGCCGACGCTCACCTCGATCGAACGTTTTGCGTGTCTCGATGATCGGATGCGGACGGCCCTTGAAAGGTGTCTTCCTGGCCCGTACACCTTTCTCCTGCAAGCCAGTAAGGAGGCACCGCGCTCGGCAACAAAGGAGGGGAAGGTCGGAGTACGCGTCCCTGACCACCCGTTTTTCACGAAAGTCATGGCAAGGATCGCAAGGCCGCTCTTCGGGACTAGCGTCAACCGCACTGGCGAGCCGCCACTTCAGAACATCGATGAGATGATTGAACGCTTTGGCGGTGTTGACCTGATCGTAACGGGAACGATTGGGAGAGGGACCTCCTCGGCGATCATAGATCTCACGGTGAGCCCACCACAGGCGCTGCGCGGGGAGCTTCCAGAAGGTCTGCTGTGAGGCGGCTCGCTCTGGTCGCTCTTTTTTCGATCACCGTGATCTGGGGGTGGACCTTTGTTCTCGTAAAGGAAGGGATGGAGATCGTCGGTCCATTCACCTTTCTCGCCGCTAGATTCTCCCTTGCCTTCCTCCTTCTAGCCCTCCTGTTTTGCCGATCGCTTAAGAGAATTAAGCGACAGAGCCTGATCTATGGAGCGATCGTGGGGATAGCTCTTTTTTTCGGCTACCTGTTTCAGACATGGGGGCTCAAATACACGACTGCCACCAAGAGCGGCCTTATCACTGGCCTGTCAGTCGTCATCGTTCCACTCATCTCTTCGGGGGCAGTAAAGAAACGGGTGCACATCTCTGTTTGGCTTGGAGCTCTCCTTGCCGTTGTCGGATTGAGTCTCCTAGTCTTGAGTAAAGGAGCGATTACAACCATCAACATCGGGGATCTTTTTACCCTGGCCTGCGCCGTCTTTTTTGCTCTTCATATCATCTTTGTCGATCGATTCATCCGACGGGTCGACTACCGTCAGCTCCTTCTCATCCAGGTGGGGGTGGTCGCCCTCCTCAGCCTGATCGGAGCGTTGAGCCTGGAAGGGCTTCCGCAACGCTTTTCCCCTGTGTTGATTCGAGAAGTTCTCGTGACCGGCCTGGCGGCTACCGCACTTGCACTTTATGTCTTAAATCGGTTTCAGAGATACTCGAGCGCGTCCTACACGGCGATCATCCTCACCATGGAGCCAGTGTTCGCTGGGCTGTTTGGCTTTCTCTTTCTTGGTGAGATCCTCACCATATGGCAGCTCTTTGGCGGTGTTCTCATACTTGTTGGTATAGGGGTTCCCCAGCTTGTCGGAGGAAGAGCTACCTAAGGATCTCTAAGCGAGAACAAGCAGGCTAAGATGCAATTATTAAGTTGGACTGACCTCTTTCGACATAAAGGAAGATTATTCCCATACCGATCATGGCGAGAACTACGCCGCCAGTAGTCTTAAGGGCGACTATCTCGCCGCAGTGCGCGGTCACTGGAAGCCCATGCTCACGCAGGGTCAGTTACGTGGAATCGGCTCAAAGCGGGCGATGAAGTGACGCAGTGGGCCTTCGCCCTCGACGATTCGGTAGCCTGGGAGGGTCCCCTTCCGTTTAGCGATCGCCGCTGCTCCCTTGATCACTGT
>DQCH01000081.1 GCA_003545155.1 Candidatus Acetothermia bacterium | reverse complement strand
TGCCCAGGCGAACGATTCGTGAGGCACTTCCGATCCCGCTCTTGAACTCAAATGCGGAGACACCGACCCCCGCTCCGACTACGCCCTCTTCCACCGGCTTCTCAGAAACGCTGTCGAGTGCGTGAAAGACATGCTCTTTTTCAACATGCCGCCCCTGGATATCGTTCAGATATGAATCGCTACATTCAGCAACGATTGGATTGATCGAGGTGATCAAGCAATCTGGACGCTGATAGTGCGGAAGGACCCACGAGATCAGGGCGTCGCTCACCTTCCCTACGTTTAAGGTATTGGTGAGCAAGATCGGGGTCTCGATCGTGCCAAACTCGTTGATCTGCGGGAAACCGACCGCCTTCCCGAATCCGTTGATCGTCACCGCAGCGGCCTTGACCTTTTCGTAAAAGACGTTACCCAGATGAGGAACGATCGCAGTGACACCGGTTCTAACGCTCTCCCCCTCGATTATTGTGCTCTGTCCGACCATCACCCCATCGACGTCGGTGATGCTGTTCGTCACGCCGGGAGTCATCCGCCCGATCCGAATCCCATACTCCTCCAATAGCCTAGACATCTCGATCCTGCGGGTTTTTCTCCCTGGCCAGCTGAACCGCCCGGCGGGCGAGAATCGAGAGCGGGTCGAAGAAGGGACAGGGGAGATCAGTTTCCTCGACCACTAGGGAGAGTTCGGTGCAGCCAAGAATGATCCCCTCTGCTCCTTGATCTATCAGATGGTGAGCCACTACTACAACGGTGTCTTTGACCGCGTGATCCCCTGCCTTAATAAGGTGAATTGCATCCATGATCTGAGTCTCCTCCTCCGACAAAGGAACAAGAACGGAGATGCCCTTCCCCGCGAGGGCACGCTGGTAGAGGCCAGTCTGGAGGGTCCCCGCCGTGGCGAGAAGGCCGATCTTCCGCAGAGGCGGTCGGTGTGTTGCAATGAGGGAAGCGGTCTCGCTGATCATGTCGATAACCGGGATGGAGATACTCTTTCGCAGATCTGAGAGCCAATAATGGGCAGTATTGCACGGGATAACAATGAAATGCGCGCCGGCACGTTCCAAAGTTCTTGCCGCTCCGATCATCAGTGGAAGCGGGCTCTCTCCGCCTCCAAGGATGGCAGCAGTACGATCGGGGATCTTGGGGTTGCTGTCAATGATCACGCGAATGTGATCCTGATCACGCTCGGCCGGTGTGAGAGCGAGGATGCGTTCATACAACGCCAGTGTGGCTGCGGGGCCCATCCCCCCTAAGATGCCGATTACCCGCTTCTGTCTTGTCACTTAAAGGTCCCTCTTATCACAGCCTCAAATTGTGGGCTAACTGAACCTACAGCACGGCAAGGTAGCGCTCGAGTTCATAGCGGTGAACCTGAGAGCGATAGGCGTCCCATTCGATTCTCTTGTTCTGGATAAACTTCTCGAAGATGTGATCGCCCAACGCTCGGCGAACAAGCGCACTTTTCTCCATGTACGCGATCGCCTCGTTAAGGCTCCCCGGAAGCGCTTCGATGCCCAGCTCATCCCGCTCCATGGGATCCAAAAGTGAGTAACCGTGTTCAATCCCCTCAAGGCCCGCGTGAAGCATTACTGCAAAAGCAAGGTAGGGATTACACGCCGGATCCGGCGCCCGGAACTCTATCCGGGTATCAGCTTCCTTACCGGGCTTGTACATCGGGATGCGGATCATGTTGCTACGGTTCCGATACGCCCAGGTGATGTAGACAGGAGCCTCGTAACCGGGGACGAGACGCTTGTAGGAGTTAACCCATTGGGCGCAGACCCCGATGATCTCTTTGGCATGTTTCATGATCCCAGCGATGTATCTCCTAGCAATTGAAGAAAGATATAAAGGGTTTTCACAATCGAAGAAGGCGTTGTGGCCATCTTGGCGAGCGAGGGACTGGTGGGTGTGCATGCCAGAGCCGTTTTGGCCGAAGAGAGGCTTGGGCATAAACGTGGCATGGATCCCATGGCGCCGTGCGACCTCCTTGACTACGTAGCGGCAGGTCATGAGGTTGTCGGCCATCTTAAGAGCCCCACAGAAGCGAAGATCAATCTCCTCTTGGCTTGGCGCCACCTCGTGATGGGTGGCCTCCACACCGATTCCCATCCCTTCGAGGGCAAGTACGGTCTCTCTTCGTATCTCTGAACCAAGGTCTGGTGGCACTAAGTCGAAATACCCAGCTGAATCCAAGGGATCAGGAGAAGAATCGGAGCGAAGGTAGAAGTACTCCACTTCCGGTCCCACATCCATTGTAAAGCCCTCTTCTTCCGCTCGGGCCGAGGCGCGCTTGAGAACCCAGCGTGGATCCCCGTTGTACGGACTCCCATCTGGCTCGACCACGTCGCAGATCAGACGAGCAACACTCCCCCAAGGAAGGATGACAAAGGTGTCAGGATCGGGCTTGACGATCATGTCGCTTTCATCAATACGCGTAAACCCATGGATAGAGGAACCGTCAAAGCCAAACCCCTCGTCCAACGCTTCCCGCAGTTCTGCCGTTGGAATCTCCACGCTCTTCAGATTGCCTAGAAGATCGCTAAACCAGAGCTGGATGAAACGTATCTTCTTTTCCTGAGCCTCCTGGCAGATTTTCTCGCTCGCGTTTTCCTCCACCACAACCTCCTTTAAAAAGCCAATAGGGGATTGTATCCACCTGCTAGGTACAATCACACCCTCGCCTGACCCAACGTTAAGGGATGCAGAACTCTGGCTTACCAACCCCCACTTTAATTATAG
>DQCH01000103.1 GCA_003545155.1 Candidatus Acetothermia bacterium | reverse complement strand
AGTCGAAGAATACACCCCGGAGCAAATCTCGGCGATGATCATACAGAAGCTGAAGAAGGATGCCGAGGAGCACCTGGGAGGCAAGGTTAAAAAGGCAGTGATCACTGTTCCCGCTTACTTCAATGACTCGCAGCGCCAAGCAACCAAGGACGCAGGGAAGATCGCCGGGTTGGAAGTGATGCGTATTATCAACGAGCCAACTGCTGCCGCCCTTGCCTACGGCCTCGACAAGACTGAGGAACAGACGATCCTTGTCTTTGATCTCGGTGGAGGGACGTTCGATGTATCGATCCTAGAGATCGGTGAAGGCGTATTCGAGGTTATCGCCACCGATGGCGACACCCGGCTCGGCGGGGACGACTTCGACCGCCGGATCACCGATTGGCTGGCGGAAGATTTCCGTAAGGATACCGGGATCGACCTCACGAGCGATCCGAGCGCGATGCAACGGCTGAAGGATGCGGCCGAGGCCGCAAAGATGGAGCTTTCCAGTCGCAAGGAGACGACGATCAACCTCCCCTACATCACCGCAGATGCAACCGGGCCCAAACACCTAGAGAAGAAGCTGACCCGGGCTAAGTTTGAACAGATGATTGAAGATTACCTAAATCGAACGATCAACGTTGTCGAAGCGACCCTGCACGAGGCAGGAAAAAGCGCTGATGACATCGATCAAGTAGTCTTGGTCGGGGGATCAACGCGCATCCCCAAGGTGCAGGAGCTCATCAGTTCGCGGATCCCGGGAAAGATCAATCGGGAGATCAACCCCGATGAGGTCGTCGCCGCCGGTGCAGCGATCCAGGGCGGGGTCCTCGCCGGTGAGGTGGACGAAATCGTCCTCCTTGACGTCACTCCTCTCACCCTCGCCATTGAAACCCTCGGTGGGATTGCCACGCCCCTGATCGAACGGAACACGACCATTCCCACTGAGAAAACGAAAACGTTCACCACAGCAGCGGACAATCAGCCGAGTGTAGAGATCCACGTCCTCCAGGGGGAGCGAAAGATGGCCGTAGACAACAAGTCGCTAGGGAAGTTCCAGTTGACTGGTCTCCCCCCTGCTCCGCGCGGGATTCCACAGATCGATGTCACGTTCAATATCGACTCGGACGGGATTCTAAATGTGACTGCTAAGGATAAGGCAACCGCAAAGAGCGCTTCAATCACGATCAAGGATTCCTCCCGCCTCGATGAGAGCGAGATCGAGCGGATGCGGCGCGAGGCTGAAGAACACACCGAGGAGGACAAGAAAAAAGCAGAAGAGATCGAGGTGCGAAATCAGGCAGATCAGCTCGTCTATTCGGTGGAGAAGACTCTCTTAGACCTAGGAGAGAAGGTCACTCAGGATAAACGAGGCGAGATCGAGGATCACCTCCGTCGGCTGAAGGAGAAGCTGTCCCAGAACGCGAACATGGAGGAGATCCGCCAAGCGATGGAGTCCCTTTCTAAGAGTTCACAAAAGCTCGCTTCAGAGGCCTATAAGCAAGCGGCTTCGCAAAAAGAAGAGCCTAGTGATGCGTCTAAAGGTGACGATGACGAGGGGAATGGCGACTACATCGACGCTGAGTACGACGATAAATAAGAAGAAGGGGGCGGCGTGGCCAAGCGAGACTACTATGAGGTGCTCGGAGTAGCCCGCGACACCGGCGCGGAGGAGATCAAGAAGGCCTTCCGCCAGAAGGCGAAACAGTTTCACCCTGACAAGAACCCAAAAGAGCGCAAGAAGGCCGAGGAGGAGTTTAAGCGAGTAGCGGAAGCCTACGAAGTCCTCTCCGATCCGGACAAGCGGGCGCAATACGACCGCTACGGCCACGCTGGCCCAACGCAGGGATTCGACTTCAGCTCAACCGACTTTCGCCGGGCACGCCAAGCCTACTCCGATTTCGGTTTCGGCGCGGTCGACGACCTCTTTGACCTCTTCTTTCGCCAGGGAGCCCCTCGTACTGTTACGCGCAAGCAACGCGTGCTGCAAGGAGAGGACATCGAGTACAAGCTGCGCATTGCGCTGGAGGACGCTGCCTCTGGAACGAGGATGAAAATCACCGCACCTCGTCTCATCTCCTGCCACCGCTGTCAGGGATCCGGGATGGAACCGGGAACATCCAAGCGCGCCTGCCCAACCTGTAGAGGGAGAGGACAGGTGGAGTACCGGCAACAAAGTCTCTTGGGGAGTTTTGTCAATATCCGTACCTGCCCTGAATGTAACGGCGAGGGTGAGATAATTGAGCAGCCATGCCACCGCTGCCGAGGCACCGGCCGGGTGAAGGAGAAGAGCAAGATCTCGATTAACGTCCCAGCGGGGGTGGACAACGGCTCTCGCCTGAGACTGAAAGGGCAAGGAAACGCTGGACCGAGCGGCGGTCCAGCCGGCGACCTGTACATCATCATCGAGGTGATTCCCCACCCCAAGTTCCAGCGCGGGGGGCAAGACATTTACTCCAAGGTAAGAATCAACTATCCCCAAGCGGCCCTGGGGACAAAAGTGAAGGTCGATACCCTGTGGGGGAAGGAAACGGTCAGTATCCCTGCCGGAACGCAGCCTGGTACGGTCATCCGAATGCGGGGTAAAGGGATGCCGAATCTAAACGGTACCAGAAAAGGAGATCACTTCGTCGAGGTAGGAGTGGGTGTCCCCACGCGGCTCTCTGCGGCACAACGCAGCGCTCTCCTTGAGCTTCAGAAGACCTTTCCAGAAACAGAGGATCAGTCGTGAGCAAGCTCTCTTAGAACCTGTTTGATCCCCTCGATCGCTCGCCGCCGGTGGCTGATCCGGTTCTTATCAACAAGCGTCATCTCGGCAAGAGTACGCGAGAAGCCCTCGGGGATAAACAATGGGTCGTAGCCAAACCCCCCTTCTCCTTCGAGCTTACGAGCAATCCTCCCTGTGAGGATGCCCTCACGCACAAACTCTCGCCCGTCAGGAAAGCGCAGCGCAGCCACCGCTATGAAACGAGCCTTCCGGTCGCGCACCCCGGCAAGGCGTTCGAGGAGGAGGATGTTGTTTCGCTCGTAGTTGACTGGGACGCCGGCGAAGCGAGCGGAGTGAACACCGGGCTCTCCCCCTAGAGCATCAACCCCCAACCCTGTGTCCTCAGCAAGAACGGGAAGCCCTGTCTCTGCGCCGATCGTCCGCGCCTTGAGCCTGGCATTCTCCTCAAAGGTTAATCCTATCTCCTCCACCGATTTGAAAGGGCGGTCATGAAAGGTGAGAAGCTCTACACCATCGAGATCGGCCAGGAGCTCCCGCAACTCGCTTAACTTCCCCTCGTTTTTTGTCCCGAGGAGAAGGAGAATCATCCTGTCTGGACCGGCCGCAGGCTCAGCGAGTCAGCGAAATGACAGCAGACAAAGTGCTCATTACCCAGATTGCGATAGACCGGGGCCTCCGTTTTGCAGGTATCTTTCGCGTAACGACAGCGCGGATGGAAGTAGCAACCGGAGGGTGGATTTACCGGGCTGGGGACATCCCCCTCGAGGAGAATCCGTTCCACATTGTAATCGGGGTCCGGAACCGGAACTGCGGACATCAACGCCTCGGTGTATGGGTGCTTCGGGTTTGTGAACAGCTCCTCGGTCTTGCACAACTCCACAATCTTTCCCAGGTACATCACCGCTACCCGGTCGCTTATGTGCTTAACCACGGAGAGGTCATGGGCAATAAACAAGTACGTCAGGCCAAACTCTTCCTGCAGATCTTCAAGCATGTTTAATACCTGCGCCTGAATGGAAACATCAAGCGCGGAGACCGGTTCGTCAGCTATGATCAGTTGGGGGTCGAGGGCAAGGGCCCGCGCTACCCCAATCCTCTGACGCTGACCGCCTGAAAACTCGTGTGGATAACGCTTCATGTGATCCGGTTTCAGCCCAACTGCGCCGAGGAGCTCGCGAACACGATTCTCCCGTTCTTTTCCCTTGGCCACTCTGTGCACAAGCAACGGCTCTCCCACAATCGCTCCCACGGTCATACGCGGGTTTAAAGATGAGTAAGGATCCTGGAAGATGATCTGCATATCTCGACGGAGCGCCTTGAGCGTCTTGCGAGAAGCGGTGGCAACATCCACCTCTTTATACTCTTCTCCCTGGCCAGCAAGTTTCTTGCTCCGAAAGCGAACCTCCCCCGCGGTCGGTTCGATCAAACGGAGGATCGTACGGCCTGTCGTCGTCTTCCCACAGCCGCTCTCACCCACCAAACCGAGGGTCTCTCCCTCCTTGATGTACATGTCGACATCATCGACCGCTTTGACATGGGCCACCACGCGCCGCAGGACCCCTTTTCGCACGGGAAAGTACTTCTTTAGGTTCTTAACGTCGAGTAGGATGTTGTCAGAAGACAAACTCTATCACCTCTTTGTCATTCGTACAGCCAACAAGCAGCCAAGTGGCCGGAAGCCACTTCTTTAAGCGGCGGGATCTTCGTCTTGCAGATTTCCATCGCCTGCGGACACCGCGGCTCAAACCCGCACCCTTCTGGAATCTCAAACGGATCAGGGACAACCCCCTTGATGGGAATGAGGCGTTCCTTCTTCGTCGTCGCGAGCGATGGGATTGAGTTCATCAGCCCCTGGGTGTACGGGTGCTTGGTGTTATGGAAGATCTCGCTGACCGTCGCGCTTTCGACGATCTTCCCCAGATACATGATGACCACGTCGTCGGCCATCTGTGCAATCACCCCAAGGTCATGAGTGATAAACTGGATTGCGGTGTTAAAGTTCTCGCGCAGACCGTTCATCAGGTCAAGAACCTGCGCCTCGATCGTCACGTCAAGGGCTGTGGTCGGCTCGTCGGCGATCAGAAGCGACGGATTACAGGAGAGCGCCATGGCGATCATCGCACGCTGGCGCATCCCGCCGGAGAGCTGATGTGGATACTCATCGACACGCTGCTCTGGAACAGGAATCCCCACTGCGTGTAGCATCTCGATCGCCTTCTTGCGTGCCTCTTTCTTTTTTAAGTGCTGGTGGAGGATGATCGCTTCCATAATCTGGTTCCCAATCGTATACACCGGATTTAAAGAGGTCATCGGCTCCTGGAATATCATAGCGATCTCGTTTCCGCGAATCGAGCGGTATTCCCTCCCCTTAGGATTGAGCCCGGTCAGTTCTGTGACTTTTCCATCACGGTGGTATAGTATCTCGCCGGTCTCAATCTTTCCGGGCGGTATTTGGATGAGCCCCATAACCGACAGCGCAGCCACGGTCTTTCCGCACCCGCTCTCGCCGACTACCCCCAGCGTCTTCTCCGGTTCGATGGTAAAGTCAACCCCGTCCACAGCCCGTACCACACCGTCCTCGGTGTAGAAATACGTCTTGAGATCTCTTACCTCAATTAACGGCACCGCTATCTTCCCTCCTTACTGCATTCTACAGGACTGACAGGATGAATCCCAGAACCATATACACAGTCGCCAATGCGGCGGTTAGCGTCCGCTTGGGATCCTTGGCCACATCGCGTCCGAACACAGTACTCGAAGCCCCTGAGCCAAAAGCCCCGCCGAGTCCCGAATGCTCGCTCATCTGAAGAAGAATTAACCCCATCAGGGCAAAACAGTCAAGGAAAAACAAAGCCTCCAATATCACTCTAAACATACAGCATCGATCCTTTCACGACTCTCTGCTTTGATTTACCCAAGCAATGCATTATAGCATAAGTCACCCAACCCCACAAAGGTGATCCTTCTTGCAGGGGCTTACAGGTTCCCGTATGCTGTATCAGCACTCAAGAGCGGGCACGGGAGGCTAGAGTTGCGCAAGTTTATCTTCGTCACCGGGGGCGTCCTCTCCGGCCTTGGTAAAGGGGTGATTGCGGCCTCGATCGGGCTGTTGTTCAAGCTCAGAGGGTATCGCGTTACGCTTCAGAAGATCGATCCTTACCTAAACATCGACGCTGGGACGATGAATCCCTTTGAGCACGGAGAGGTGTTCGTCACCTGCGACGGGAAGGAGACCGACCTCGACATCGGCCGTTACGAGCGGTTCCTCGATGAGGAGCTCTCCGCAGTAAACTATATCACCACCGGGCAGGTCTACTGGAATGTTATCCGCCAGGAACGCGCCGGTGCCTTCCTCGGGAAGACGGTGCAAGTGATCCCGCACATTACCGACGAGATCAAGCGATTGATCCAACTCCCCTTGACGCAGAACAAGGCTGAGATTGGGGTGATCGAGGTGGGTGGAACCGTTGGGGATATCGAGGTCCTTCCCTTCCTGGAAGCGCTGCGGCAACTGAAGGACGAGCTCCCCCGCGAGGACACGTTCTTCGTCCACCTCACCCTCCTCCCTCATCTTGCAAGCACGGATGAAATCAAAACCAAACCAACGCAACACAGCGTGAAAGAGCTACGGGCAATCGGAATCCAACCGGACATGATCGTGGCCCGTTGCGACCGCTCCCTCGCCGACTCGATCAAGGACAAGATTGCCTTATTCTGCGACGTTCCCCAACAGAACGTGATCGAGGACCTCGATCTTCCCTCGATCTACGACGTTCCGTTAACGATGAAAGATCAGGGACTTGACCGTCGCATCGCTGAGGAACTTGGCCTCCCCCAGCAGGAGGCGGAAGTAGATCGGTGGCAAGCTCTGACCAAGCGGTTGCAAGAGCCATCACAGCGCGTGAGGATTGGGATTGTGGGAAAATACGTCCAACTCAGAGACTCCTATATGAGCATAAATGAGGCATTCCTTCACGCCGGGATCGCCCTGGATGTAGGGGTTGACCTAGAGTGGATCTCGGCCGAGGCCATCTTCCATGAAGGCCCAAAGGCCCAATTGAGCGGCCTCGACGGTCTATTGATTCCGGGTGGGTTCGGCGATCGTGGAATCGAAGGAAAGGTGAGAGCTGTCGGGTACGTGCGAAAGAAGGGGATTCCCTTCTTTGGAATCTGTCTAGGGCTACAGTGTGCGGTGATCGAATACGCCAGGGAACACCTCAGCCTCCCCAAAGCAAACAGCTCCGAGTTTGATCCCGCCACGCCTCACCCGGTGATAGATCTTCTCGCGGGACAGACTACAGTCACCGAAAAAGGAGGAACGATGCGCCTGGGAGCGTACGAAGCAGTCCTGCGAGAGGACTCCAAGAGCTATTCCTGTTACGGCGTTCAACGGATCTATGAGCGCCATCGCCACCGCTACGAGTTCAACCCCCGCTATCGCCAGCAGTTTGAGAATGGCGGGGCACGGATCGCAGCCACCTCTCCCGACGACCAGTTGGTGGAAATCATCGAGGTTGTGGAACATCCCTGGTTCGTTGGAGTTCAATTCCACCCCGAATTTAAGTCCCACTTTCTCTCCCCCCACCCCCTCTTCTGCGGATTTATTAAAGCATGTCTAAAGCGAAGGTCTTCCTCACCATCAGCCTCCTCCTAATCGGAGCCGGGATTATTCTCCTCTTTCTTACTTCTTCCCGGCAGGAGGAGCCATCGCCACCGACCCAGGCTCAAGGTGTGAACCTATCCGGCTACGACGAAGAAGGTGCGCTAAGTTGGCTCATAGAAGCACGGGAGGGGAAGATGAAGGACGATAAGGGAAGCCTCTCCGAGGTAGAGGTCATCTTCTACACCGATGGAAAGAAACAGCTGCAGGCAAGGGCCGATACCCTCACCTTCGAGGGAAGCGAGGTAACCTTAAGGGGGAAAGTAGAGGCCATTCGTCACGACGGGTACCACTTCCAGACCGAGGCGATCACTTGGGTCGAGGAAGGGGGAGAACTTACCGCGACTCGGGTAAGAATTACCTCGACAGCGGCGAGGTTGAAAGCGGGACAATTTCGTTATGATCTAAAGAGCGAGCACTCTTTTCTCGAAGAAGGAATCACTGCTACACTCGACCGCTCCCCCCCGCTCCATATCGTGGGGGACAAAGCGGAGGAGAAAGATGGGAGGCTGATCCTCACTGGCGGGGTATCGGTGCAAGGGGGTGAGGAAACCTACCACTGCGCTAGAATTACGTATGACCCGGGGACCGAAGAGGCTCAACTTTCTGGAGAGGTGAATGGAACACTTCCCTCAGGGACGATCCGCGCGGAATTGGTCACCTTAAGCTCCGATGGAATCAGTGCTGGCGGCGGGGTGCATCTCCTTCTCAACCACCATTTCTTCGGGGGTACAGATAGTGCTTGAGGGAAAAGCACTGACCAAAAGCTACAAAAGGCGACGCGTGGTTGATCGACTCTCTATGCAAGTCGAAAGAGGGAAGATAATCGGTCTTCTTGGTCCAAACGGGGCTGGAAAGACGACGACTTTTTATATGATGATCGGGTTCATCGCCGCCGAGGAGGGGGAGGTTCTCCTCGACGGAAAGGACATCTCCATGTTACCCTTCTACCGCCGGACGAGACTGGGAATCAGCTACCTCCCACAGGAGCCTTCGGTCTTCACTCGCGCAAGCGTAAAGGAGAATCTCGACCTCGTATTGGAATGGTCAACCGAACCAGGAAAGAGGTTTAAAATCCGTGAGGAGCTGTTGCACGAGTTCGGCCTCGAGGGTCTGCGCACTCGGTGGGCCAGGACCCTCTCCTCGGGGGAACGGCGCCGACTGGAGATCGCCCGCGCGCTCGCTACCTCCCCCTCCTACATCCTTCTCGATGAACCGTTCTCGGGGATCGACCCAATCTCCGTAACCAATTTACAGGAACAGATTATCACCCTTAAGAGCCGGGGGATTGGACTGGTCATCACCGACCATAACGTGCGCGACACCCTCTCCATCACTGACTATGCTTACCTGATCAACGAGGGGAGGGTGATTACTGAGGGAACTCCAGAGAAGATCTTTAACGATCCACTGGCCCGTCGATTCTACTTGGGAGAGCGCTTTCAGGCGTAAGCCGTTGGTAGAGGCGTCGCCAGAAGATGAATCCGCCAAAGCCGATAACGAGCACCGCGCTGATCACATGTGCAGCACGGACCGGGCCAAGCCACAGACTATCTGCGCGGGTGAAGCTAACAAGCGAACGGGCAAGCGAATAGAGAATAAAATACATCGCGGTGGAAAAGCCGTCATGATATTCCTTCTTCCTGATCCACCACAGATAGAAAAAAATGAGCAGGTTGAGGACCATCTCGTAGATCATCGAGGGATGGGTAGCAAGACCAGGGTAGGCCATTCCAGCAGGCGAGTCGTGAGGAAAGTGAATCCCCCACGGGAGGTTTGTGGGGAGGCCGTAAGCGTCGCCGTTCATCAGGTTGCCGATCCGCCCGATCGCCTGGCCGAGAATGAGGCTGGGGGAAAGAGCGTCGGTGAGCGCCCAGAACGCCGCTTTCTTCACTTTAGAGAAGATGTAAACGACAATCGCTCCAGCGATCACTCCTCCGTGAATGGCGAGCCCTCCCTCCCACACCTTGACAATATCAAAGAGATGGTGGCTGTAGTAACTCCATTGAAAGGCGACGTAGTAGATCCTAGCACCTAGGATCGCCACCGGAATCGTCCACAAAAGGAGGTCAAAGAGGTCTTCAGTAGACAGGGGAAGGCCCTTGCGCCGTACCTCCTTTAAAAGGAGGTAAAAGCCGAGCGTAATGGCGATTACATACATCATGCCGTAGTAGCGTATGACGATCGGCCCAACTTTTAGCAGGATCGGATGCATGACTTACTCCCATATATCGATATGATGAATAGTATATGAGCGCCCACCGCGGAAGAAAAGCCTTGCTCGCGCTGTTTGCTGGAGCGGCGATCGCCCTGTCCATGCCGGGCTTCAGGTTTGGCCCCCTCGCCTTCGTCGCTCTTGTCCCACTCTTTCTCGCCCTCGAGAAGGGGAAAGGGTTCCTGATGGGGTTTCTCGCCGGGGTTACCTTCTTTGCCATCGACCTGCGTTGGCTACTCACCCTTTATCGCTTCAACCCTCTTGTTGTCCCAGGCTACCTCCTTCTCGTGATCTACTTAGCCTCCTATTTGGGGCTGTTCGGCCTCATCATGGGCTGGCTTGGTAAAAAATGGGGATACGGTGGAACGCTACTCATCATGGCACCTTTTTCCTTCACACTCCTGGAGATCCTGCGAGCGCACGGTCCGCTCGGGAACGGTTTCTCAGCCCTCTATCAGAGCTTGTACCGTTTTCCCCAGCTGATTCAGGTGGTGGCTTTCGCCGGGCCGTGGGCCCTCAGTGCCGCGATCGTCTTTGTCAATACCTCCGTTTACCTTGCACTCCGTAAGCGACCGGTTTATCTCCTAACCGGCCTAGGAATGATAGGGTTCCTCGCTGGGCTCTTTTTACTTCCGATTCCACAGGTCGGGGAGCCGCTCAAAATAGCAGTCATCTCCTCGAACGTCTCCCAAGAGGTGAAGCTAAATGGACGAAACCTCCTCCCCCTCTTAGAGAAATACATCACACTCGGGAGACAAGTTGCGGTGGAAAAACCTGACCTCATCGTCTTTCCAGAGTCGATCCTCCCTGGCTATATCCTTCACGATGTCAGGCTCCTTCCTGAATTCACCCGCCTTGCACAGGAAGCAGGTTCACACGTCCTCTTCGGAACAGGCGACATCCGCAACGGAAAGATCTACAACAGCGTCGCGCTTATCTCTCCTCAAGGTGAGATCTTAGACATCTACAGCATGGTCAACCCAGTCCCGTTCGGTGAATATATCCCGGGAAGGAGGTTGTTAGCGAAAATCGGCCTTGGCAGGTTCGCCGCCTCTTTCCTCCCCCAGGACCTTGCACGCGGTGAGGGGCTCATCCCAATCAAAGAGATCGGAACGCCAATTTGCTTTGAGTCAACCTTGCCTGCTATCACACGAGGATTCGCCGCTAATGGGGCCACGCTGCTTGCCACGGTGACCAATGACGCCTGGTTTGTGGGAAGCTCCGAACTACGTGCACACTTCGCTTGTGCGGTCTTTCGCGCTATCGAGACAAGGCGCTACCTGATCCAGGCAGCAAATGGAGGAATCTCCGGCATCATCGACCCGCGGGGAAGAATCTTAAGAGAGGTAACAGGTGAAGGAATAATCGCAGCCGAGGTCATGTCAAGGAAAGATCGATCCCTATACACGCACTGGGGGGAATGGCCCCTTTACTCAGTATTTACAGTGGGTATACTCGCTGCGCTTTTTTGTAAGAGACGAAGAAGATCTTCCTAGCAACTAGAAAATTGCTTAGGGCAAGAGCTCTGTTTGTTCAAGCGGTTCAGCTTGCTCTGTTTCTCATGCAACACTCTTTGCCGCAGGTAAGGTAACAATGCACGCAAAAGGATCATGCACGGGCGGCATGCTCTGGTGACCGCCTGCCGCCCGTTATCAACACCTAAAGTGTGGAGGAGCGCGTTTGCACCCAGCCTGTTACTCCGAGATCCTGAAGGAAATCGTAGTAAGGGTAACCTTCGATCACAATAGCTTTGGGTTCGAGACTCTTCCCGGTCACAACCGCAGCAACCTCGTCCGGGACACAATCGGTAGGCCCCACATTGTCACCGAACACCGCGTTCATGTCGGTTATCCCATCATCTGCTCCCAATTCGGTCAGTGGGATGGTCAGGGTTAGGACGGACGATGTCACGCTGGGGACAGCGTCACCTACATCTACAGGGACACCTGTTGCGGTTGAAATGATGTCATAGTGGCCAAGGGCATTTCTCGAAAAGAGATGGATGAAGTAATCGGCCCCAAACTCCGGCGAAGCGGGAGCACATGGACAGTAGAAGTGGTTTGCAGAAGGCCAACCGGTTGCGGCATTTTCATCTGTGTCAAAACAGATAAAGCCAGCAAGGTTTCCAGCGCTAACAAGGTTCCCTGGCACGGGCATTGTCGGGATGGTAGTGAAGTTGATGGTCGCGGTCAGGGTAGTGGACGTCCGTGAGGTTTTTATACTGACGACATCATAGGGAGTTGCCGTGCTATCCCCAAGGCCGTCAACCAGAGTGGCGGTGATAGGTGGGATAGGGGGCTTAATTGTGACAGTGGCAGAAGCAGTGATAGCAGGACGGTCCACACGGCTTGCGGTTATAGTGGCATTCGTAACGGCCGTTACAGCTGGAGCGGTGTACACACCCGCTGAAGTAATCGATCCTGGCCCACTGGCCACATTCCAAGTCACGGTGACTGGGTTACCCAGGTGATCCGTAGCAATAAAGGTAACAGTATCCCCACCTTCCACAATCGCTGAAGTCGGAGCAACACCAAGGGATGCTAGCTGCATACATCCCGCCAACATCAACCCAAGGGATCCTAGAACAAAGCCGACAAAGAGAATTCTCTTAGCCATGTAAACCTCCTTATGGGCCACACTAGGGACAGAGAGATCCCCGCCCCTATGGCCCATTCCTGCTATTTGCTCCAGTCTATCTCTCTTCGTTACTCTGATTACAGGGACGGTGGCCAGAGGGATGGGGAGAGTTCGTCACAGCCCGAGGTGACCGATGTCGGAGACGAAACTTTCCCCCTGCGAAAGGTGTATATTGTAGGCGAGGAGGACTAAAGAGGCGTGTACCGCGTTCAAGATGAGGTGAGCCTGTTGAGAGCATCATTAGAAGGGGAGACCGAGGCATGGGGGGAGGTTGTTATCCGTTATAAGGAGGCGGTCTTCGGCCTGTGTTTGGGGTTTCTGCGCAATCGAGCCGACGCCGAGGATATCACTCACGATACCTTCATTCGCGCTTATGAAAATCTGCGGCGCTACCGGCTGGAAAAGCGTTTCTCTACATGGATCTTTACCATCGCTTCCAACCTGTGCCGCAACCGCCTTCGCCACCGCAGGTATCATCCTGTAATTTCTCCTTCCGACCCGGTGAGCGGCGGACTTGACCCGGCGGTGATTGTCGCGCAGGAGGACCGCTGGACGCGGGTGCGAGAAGGGCTCGATGTTCTTCCTTATGGCTATCGAGCCCCGCTTATCCTGCGTTACTACAATGATCTTTCCTACCGGGAAATCGCTGAGGTCCTCTCGCTTCCGGAAGGAACGGTAAAAACGCGAATCCATAGAGGAAAAGTAATGTTAAAACAGGCAATCGAGAAGGACGGAGTGATTCATTATGAGAGAGGATAACCTGGAAGAGACATTGAAGAACGTTTTGCAACGCGAGGTAAGCGACGAAGCGTTCCACATCGAGGGCTTGGAAGAGAGGATAGTAACTGAACTAGCCGGGCAGCTCCCCAAAAGCAGCCCCTTAGAGGCGCTCAAGCGGTTGTTGGCACCTACGCGTGGTGCACGTCTTGGCCAGCTAGCTGTAATCGGGGCAACGGCCGCGGTCTTCCTCGTACTTGGGGCATTCCTTGCCGGTCGGGTCCCCTTCCTGGAAGGGAACCCTAGAGTGGCGGTAACGCCGAGCGGAAATGAGGTTCTCTTCATCATGCCAGCCATAGGGGCGCAGAGCGTTACCGTGGTCGGAAGCTTCAACGACTGGGAGTCAACTCCTCTCTCCGACGAGAATGGCGACGGGATTTGGACAAAAAGCATCTCACTTCCACCCGGCCGTTATGAATATGCTTTCGTCATCGATGGTCGCTGGTGGGGACAAGATCCACTTGCCGATGAGTACGTGCGTAGCTTCGGAGAGTACAACTCTGTCCGCTATGTAGGGCTGGCAGGAGATGGCGCATGAAGTACCTGATGAAGGTCTCCCTCCTTATACTCGCAATGGGACTCATGTTAAGCGGTGGGATCGCCCTCGCAGCGGTCTCCGCCGCTGATGTGAACCAGGCCCTGCAAGCGTTTCACCTGACCAGCACTGAAAAGATCAGGGTAGCGTTTGAGACCGGGTTCTCGCAAGGACGTTTGCAACCAGAAGGGGCGCTCCACCTAGTTAAACGACTCTCCACAGCGGAAGGAAGTCCGTCGGACAAGGAGGCTATCCTCCTCACCATCGCTCATGCCCTGGAAGATGATCTTCCAGTGTCTACCCTCGTAAACAAGGTGGAGGAAGGCCTAGCGAGGGGTGCCTCCTTGCTGATAATCCTAAATGGGTCAGGTGGTCAACCCTTAATACTGGGGCTCGTGCAACGTGAGGGCCTGCTCGGCGAAGTGAGAGACCGTCTTTACCGGAAGAACATCTTCATAACGGGTAACAATCTCCCCAGCGCGTTGGAGGGGACGCAGGCAGCCTCCACGTTTCTTCCTCTTCGGCGCTTTGATGCCTTGGTCACAAACATCGCAGATGCTCTTGGAGACTATCTTGAGGGAGATGGGAACCCATATGATGGCGTCCTGCTCTATCAGGCGATGAGCACCCGCCTGCGGAACCAGTCCTCAGCGGAGTCGGTTATCCCTGCCGGGGAGACGATTATCCCTGCCGGGGAGACGATTATCCCTGCCGAGGATGTCGATCTCGTCCTGAACCGCATAGAACCGGGAGATCTGACACCCACAGTTTTAAAAGCACTCAATCAATCATAAAAAGGAGGAAAAAATGATCAAGAAATGGCTAACGACGGGAACGGTACTACTGAGTCTGTTCTTCCTGTTAGGTTTGGTCGGTCTAGCCCAGCCAGTTGCTCCACTGGGAATCATCATCGAGCCTCCCGCACCAGGAGGGCTCGAAGCGACAATTTGGGTCGACGAGCCAGCGTATCAGATCAATGAGTATCTGCAAGTACACTTCGAGGTGAACGAAGATGCGTATATCTACGTCTGGGACATCGATCCTACGGGAGGAGCCTGTCTCATCTACCCCAACAACTACGAATCAAACAATTACGTCTCTGCAGGTCCGCATACTATCCCGGGAGTGGGAACGTATCACCTGCGAGTACAGGAACCTACCGGCACAGAGCGGCTGCAGATTGTTGCCACAAAGAGCTCCGTCGATGGAATTGTCCAGTTTTTCGGCGGATTTTCAAAAGGATCACCGTTTGCCTGTTCACCATCAGGACGCCAGGCCGCGAGCCAGATCGACGTTGTCAAATCGATCATTGAGACAACGGTTCCTGAGGATGAACGGGCATTCGACTTTACAAGCTTTGAGATAGTTTCTGGGATAGTCCCACCCTACGGCACGCTCATCGTAAACTCATTTCCCCCGGGTGCCTGGATCACGCTTAACAGCACCTACGTCGGATACACGCCCCGCACCCTCCACGTCCACCAGGGCGTATACCAAATTGTCCTGAGCAAAGAGGGATATCAGGACTGGAGCCGCACGGGCTACATCCGCGGTGGAGACACACATACGATCAACGCCACGCTCCAGCCACTTGCCCCCGTCAACCAACCACCGGTCGCCTCCTTCACCACCTCACCGCCCTCTCCTGAGGTGCTTGAGTGGGTCCGCTTTGATGGTTCTTCTTCTTACGATCCTGACGGAACTATCACCTCCTACAGTTGGAACTTCGGGGACGGGAACACCGGCTCGGTTGTGGCACCGTATAACAGGTTCGCCGCTCCAGGGACCTACACCGTAACCCTCACTGTCACCGACGATGATGGAGCGTCCGATACGAAGACCCATACCGTGCAGGTCGGCCCGACAAACCAACCACCGGTCGCCTCCTTCAATTACTCACCACCCTCTCCTGAGGTGCTTGAGTGGGTCCGCTTTGACGGTTCTTCTTCTCACGACCCTGACGGAAGCATCACCTCCTACAGTTGGAACTTCGGGGATGGGAACACCGGCTCGATTGTGGCACCGTATAACAGGTTCACCGCTCCAGGGACCTACACAGTAACCCTCACCGTCACCGACGATGATGGAGCGTCCGACACGAAGACCCATACCGTGCAAATCGGCCCGACAAACCAACCACCGG
>DQCH01000084.1 GCA_003545155.1 Candidatus Acetothermia bacterium | reverse complement strand
GGAAGATTGAATAATCGGGAGATTAAGATGTTAAATCACTCAATCGCTCACTCGTTAAATCACTCAATCCCCCTCTCTGCGAGCTCTGGGGTAAAGGGTTTTTGCAACAGCCTCTAAGGAGACCAGAATAAAGCACCTAGATAGTGTAAAATGGGTACTCAGTCTAAACTACAACAGGAGCCAAGCATGATTCGAGTGAGATTTGCCCCCAGCCCAACTGGATACCTCCACGTAGGCGGAGCCCGGACTGCACTGTTTAACTGGCTTTTCGCACGACACCTAAACGGAGCATTCATCCTGCGAATCGAGGACACCGACCAAGAGCGCTCAACCGAGGAGTCGATCGAACAGATACTCGAAGCAATGCGTTGGCTCGGCCTTGACTGGGACGAGTATTACCGACAGACCGCAAGAAGCAACGTCCATCAACAGGTGGCGCAAGAGTTGGTCGATCGCGGGTGCGCCTATATGCACGAGGGGGCATGCTGGTTCCGTGTTCCCAAGGAGGGAGAGACCATCGTTCACGACGAGCTGTTGGGGGATGTCTCGTTTCAGAATGCGCAACTGAAGGATTTCGTCATCCGCCGCTCTGATGGAAGCTTCGTTTACAACTTCGTGGTGGTAGTCGACGACGTCGACATGAAGATAACGCACGTCATCCGCGGAGACGATCACCTAAACAACACCCCAAAGCAAATCCTAATTTATGAGGCGCTCGAAAGACCGCTTCCACACTTCGCCCACCTGCCGTTGATCCTCGGGCCGGACCGCACGCGCCTCTCCAAGCGGCACGGAGTAACCTCAGTCCTCGAGTATCGCCGTCGTGGGTTTCTCTCCGAAACGATAGTGAACTTCCTCGCCCGCCTCGGCTGGTCGCACGGCGATCAGGAGTTCTTCACCCGGGATGATCTCATCGAACTATTCTCCCTGAAGAACGTTGGTAGTTCAGCCGCGATCTTCGACGAAGCGAAACTTTTTTGGCTGAACCAACGGCACATGAAGGCAGCCGATCCAGAAGAGCTCTGCGAACTGGTAAAACCGTTCGTCTTGGAGAAAGGGCAAGTGACGCAAGCAATGTGGGAAAAAGCCGGTCGTGAGAGACTCTCACACGGTGTAACCCTCCTTCGCCACCGGGCCAAGACCCTCCCCGATCTGGCCGAAATGATGTCGCTTCTGTTCCCCATTCCATTGAAGATCGAAGAGTCGGTCACTCTCTCCAAAAAGCAAAAATCGCTGATTCAGGCCGTACTCGATGCCCTGGCAAGGGTGCCCGAGTTCACCCCAGAAGCGATCGAGAAGTGTCTGAGCAACGCATTGAGCGAGTGTGGGGCAAAGCTCAAGGAGATCGCTCCGGCGATCCGCATGGTGGTCACGGGAAGAAGAGTCGGACCGGGCTTGTTTGAGTTGCTCTCCCTCGTCGGCAGGGAGCTCACCGTTGCACGCCTACGGGGTCTGCTGAAGTGAAAAGTCACGCGACTCTCGTCGGCCCTGCTTTTAAGGCGCTGTCTCAATGTATTTTGTGCCCCACAGTTATCCTTTTACTACTCGCCATTGGCACATTCAGCGTCTATGCGCAGGAACCGATTCTCACCTTCCTTGTTGAACCTGAACACCCTGTAATAGCTCCTGGTGAAAAGACGGTGTTTAACCTCATTGTGACCAGTAACTCTGTTCACGAAGCAGACGACGTTACTGTCACCTTCACCACTGTTGAAGGCGTTTCGATCGAGCCTTCACCGGAAACGATCAATCGGGTTTCCCCATTTAGCAAGGCCACGTTTGTCGTTGACGTTTCCGCATCTGAGAATCTCCCTGTGGGTGAGTATATCCTCATCGCAGAAGCCGTTTACACCTACTGCATCGATGTAAGCTGCTTTCAGATCGACGAGGAGCTTACGTTCCCAGTAACGATTTCAGAAGAGGAGACGATGGTTTCTCCCACCTTACCGCAAGGGAAGAGATCACCTTTAAGATGGCTCGCTCCCACGCTGGGAGTTCTCCTTATCCTAGGGACAATTCTCCTATGGAGGTTTGCCGGACTCACTCTCCCACTTTACCTTGTCCTTGTTCTCCTTGTAGGGGGTGGGCTTACCTACGGCGTAATCCTGAAACAACACGAGCAGGCACAGGGGATCGCCGCGGTCCTGTGCACCTCCTGCGTGGGGATTGAGGAGGCGAGGCACGAAGCACCAAATCTCAGTTCTTTCACACTCTCCGCCTTAAAAAAGCTCGAAGACGACGTAGAATTGATCGTCTTCTACGCACCATGGTGCCACTCCTGCCCCTACGCCGAAGCAATGGTTGAAGCGATGGCCGCACAGACAGAACACATAACATACCGCTTTATCGATGTGGATGAAAAACGCGATTTGGCTGCTTCCCACGGAATCGTTCGATCCAACCGCACGGTCGTCCCAGCGATCCTGCGTCTTGAAACAGGTGAAGTAATCTTCGGGGTGGGGGAACTTGAAGAACGCCTCCTGAGCCTCCTGGGAGTCGAAAAATGAGGCTCTCTCTTGCACGCCGCATCAGCCAAGGTTTTGGCCTTCTACTGGGTATCTTTGGGATTACCGGAATTGGGATGACCCACATCATCTTTCCCGGACTTCACTGCTATGCCTGTCCACTTGCGGTGACGATCTGCCCGATTGGGCTCATGCAGAATCTAGTTATCTACGGCACTGTTCCCTACTTCTGGCTCGGGGCTATCGTCACCTACGGCCTGGTAGCCGGTCGCGGGTTCTGCGGTTGGTTCTGTCCCTTTGGGACGCTTAACGACCTTCTCTCATTCCGCAAGGTAAGGATCAACAACGTCGCTTCTTATTCAAAGTACGTAGTGTTGATTGGTACGGTTGTTGCGGCGTGGGCCTTCGCTGACACGATGTTCTGCAAAATCTGCCCAGTGGGTTCTATCGAGGCGTCCATCCCCTATCTTTTTCTCGGAGTGGCCCGCGTGAATCGGCCGTTTCTGATCCATATAGCTACTCTCTTTGTAACGCTTGTGGGGATGGTGGTTATTGCTCGCTTCTGGTGCCGCTATCTCTGCCCGATAGGGGCACTTCTAGGACTATTCAACAGGGTAAGCTTCTTTCACCTGTCACTTAACACCGACCGCTGCTCGCGCTGCGGGCTCTGCGCAGATTCCTGTCCGATGGGGCTCAAACCCCATGAGGACCACGATAACCACAACTGCATCAAGTGCGGCGAGTGTATTCAAGCCTGCACGCTCGACGCTCTCACCCTGAGGTTCTCCCCGAAGAGGCGACCGTGATCCGTTACCTTCTTTTGGGAATAGTGCAAGGGCTGACGGAGTTCCTCCCCATCTCAAGCTCTGGGCACCTCGTACTCGCAGAGCAGCTCCTTAAGATTGATCCTCCCGGGGTTCTCCTGGAGGCGGTCCTTCACCTGGGGACCCTGCTCGCCGTTCTGTTTGTCTTCCGGAAGGATGTTTTACGGTTAACACTCGGGTTGGCAAAAACGCAAGAGCGAAATGAACTCGGACGACTCGTCGTGGGAACGCTCCCCATCGCGATTCTCGGCTTCCTCCTCCGTGAGTGGATCGAGGCTGCCTTCTCCTGTGTACTCCTTGTTGGAATCTGCCTCATTATCACTGGTGGGATCCTGCTCCTCGCTGACCGCGCTTCAAGGAGCGCACACCGAGATGAGGTACACCTTCACGATTCGCTTCTGATCGGTCTTGCACAGGCAGGAGCGCTCCTACCTGGAATCTCGCGTAGTGGGGCGACTATCGCCACCGGGATGCTTGCCGGGATTCAGGGAAGGGTGGCAGCACGTTTCTCGTTTCTTCTCTCGATCCCGGCAATCATCGGAGGCGGAGGGTTCAAACTTTACGAGGCGCTTCGTGAGCCGACTGCCTATAAAAGCGAGTGGGGGGGCCTTCTCCTCGGTGCGCTGGTCGCGGCCTTTGTGGGAGCCCTTGCAATCAAGGGGCTGCTGGCGATCATCGCGCGGGGCAAGTTAAAGACGTTTGGCTTTTATTGCCTCGCCCTAGGGCTTGCCGCTTTAATTTACACAAACGCCGTTTAGAACTCCCCGGGGCAGGATTATCTACCATTGTTTGCAAGGACAAGGACATAAACCAGCACGGTGAAGAGGAGCGCTAAGCCGACAGCGGCCAGCCCGGAAGTGAGTTGAGGCATTGCTGTAGCCTTAGCCCCAGCGATGGTGTAAGCTGAGATGTCATAGACAAGCGGCTCGCCGGGACGAGCCGGATTCTCAAGCCAAACCTCCCACGTCCAGGTTCCCGGCTCCTCATCAGCAAGGACTGTTCGACTCCATTCCCACTCACCGTCTCTGAACCGGCGTGGCTCCTCATAGAGGCTGTGTCTCTCTTTAGAGTAGTACAAGAGATCGGTCGGTCCTGGGTTAGGTGTCGGGTAATAGGCGTAATAAATCTTTCCCTGTGGATCGATCACACGAGCATACAAGAAGAGCTCACAGTTACACCCACTGATGTAAATCATTCGCCGCTGGAGTTCACCTTTGTAATACCACCTCTCTTGTGGCTCAAGGGAGACCTCCAAGTGTGGACTCGTCAAAGAGGTGGCCGGAGCCAAGCCAGAGACGACCACAAACCGGTCGACCGTGTAGCTCCCGAAGACGCCCCGAGTGAGGGTTGTCCTGACGCCGTACCGGCTCGTTACCTCGCGGTTATAGGGATCGATGATCGTGTAGGTGGCGCCAAGCTTTCCCGTGATCACCACCCAGTGGCAGTCCTCAGTCTTGCCGGTGTTTCCGTGACATTGACTCCCCCAGTGCACCCCAGAGACTACTGGGTATCCGGCTGCCAGAGCCTGATTTATGATCTGCTGCGATGCGAAATCGATGCCAGATTCATTCTGGTTCTCATGAAAAGAGAGGAAGACCTGCGAAGGGAGGTTACCCCACTCCAGACAGCAGTTTCCCATCGCATCTTGCGGGCAACGCCCGTAACCGCCGTGTGTTTGCAGCCAGTGATTCAAGATCCCCGGGTCCATCCCGGCACGCGCGCTCCCTGTACACAAGGATGCCGCAGGGATAAACAGATCTACTCCATAGTAATCGAGGATCATGGCAAAACAGGTGATCAGGCAGCCATCCGTGGAGATCCGGTCTGAACACCCGCCTGTCCCCATCTGGCAGCTACCCCAGATACCGGCAGCATCCTGGTATGCTTGGTTGAAGCTCGGCAGGGAAAGTGAAAGGCGCTCTCCGCCTTGTGCGAGGCCCGGAAGAGAAAGGACCACCAGGTATGCAGCAGCGACAATGACAATACCCCACTTGAAGCTACGCCCCTTTCTTGTTCTGCTCATAACGGGAAGTGGGGGTTAGACTCCTTCATGCTTACGAATCGCCTCAGCCGCGAGCAGACCGGTGACCGCCGAGTAGATGATCCCACGACAGTGGCCTGAAGCGTCTCCGGCAACGTAGAAGCAGGGGATTGCTGTCTCCATCGACCGACTTACCGGGTAACGGGTGTCGTAGAATTTAATCTCGGGGGCGTACAGCAGGGTATTATCCGCGGTGAGACCCGGGATAATGTTGTCTAACTGCTCCAATCCCTCCAGGAGGTTCACCACGATCCTGTCGGGAAGGGCCATAGAGATATCCCCGGGGGTGACATCGGTGAGAGTGGGGGAGATCGTCACCCGATGCAGCCGCTCTATAGTGGAGCGACGGCCGTTCTTCAAGTCCTTCAGCCGCTGAATGATCGGCCGCCCACCGCCGATCGTTGTTGCCAGCTTGGCGATCGCCCGCCCGTACTCGGTCGTATCTTCCACCGGGTCGGTCAACTCGATATGGGATAGCAGCGCGAAGTTGGTGTTTTCTGTCTTGTTTTCATTCTCGGCGTGGCCGTTCACCAGGGAAAACTCGTCGTAGGTCTCCCTTACCACGAACCCGCGTGGATTCGTGCAGAAGGTGCGCACCATGTCGTCGTAGGTCGCAGTGCGGACGCGCAGCTTGGCATCGTACATCACGCGCTCGATCGGTGCGTAGATCTCGGCGGGAAACTCAACCCGTATGCCAACATCGATCGGGCCGTACTCCGTGATGATCCCTAAACGTCCTGCCTCCTCGCGCAGCCAGTAAGCGCCGGCTCTCCCTGGCGCGGTGATCAGGTAGCGTGCCTCAATCTGTTCGGTTCCCAGTAGAAGAAAACGATCTTCTTTCCTCTCGATGCGCTCCACGTGGTTCTCAAGCGAGGTGAGGGTTCCCTCAGCGAGGAGGTGACTATAAAAGTGGCCGAGGATCTGTCGAACATTCGTCGTCCCCATGTGACGCTGTCTTCCACTGATAAACTCTATTCCAAATCGACTTGCTGTCTTCTTCAATTCCGCCAGGGCGTCCTCATCCTCCCCCGAGTACTTCTCCGGAGCACCAAAACGGGTGAACGTGGCGTCGATCCGGTCGATATAGGATTGGACCTCCGCTTCATTTCGCCCGATGCTCCCCGGATCGCCACCGATCTTCGGAGTTAGGTTCAACTTCCCATCGGAAAAGGCTCCGGCTCCTCCCACCCCAAAGCTGAGGTGCGTACGTTTGGCAGGCTCCTTCCCCCGGTCGACAAGAATCGTTTTAAGCCCGCTTCCTAATAGCTCCTCAGCGGCAAACAGGCCCGCCGGCCCCGCCCCGAGGATGGCAACGTCCACCTGCCTCATAGCAGCACCTCCCTTAGCTCACCAATCCTGTTTACCTCGATATCCGCCGCCACACCGGCGGCCTGCTGCTCGTCCTTGTCCCGTACCCAGGCTGACCACATCCCGGCAAACTTAGCGCCAACCACGTCCATTGGGTGCGAATCGCCGACGTAGAGCGCCTCTTGCGGCATAGCTCCTAACCGGCTCAAAAGAAGATCAAAGACCCGAGTATCCGGTTTGTAGATCCCAACATCACCAGAGACAACAATCGCATCAAACAGAGACGTGATCTTAAGGATCTCTATCTTTTGCCACTGCATATCCGATGGGCCGTTCGTCAGCAGACCGAGTCGGTAGGTCTTCTTTAAGTCAAGAAGAAGATCGCGTGCATCGTCGAACAGACGGATCCCCGGGACGCGAATGCTCGTGTACTCCATCGCCAGCTCATGTGTCAGGACAGGATCGTTGACTCCGTGTTCCTGTAGAAGTCGCGCCCAAGCCCGCTCGCGAAACGACTTCCCCTGGTCTGGAACCAGCTCTTCCTCGTACCACAGTTCGTTATAGCGCGCAGCCGCTTGATCGAGATCTCCGACCAAGTCAGCGGGACACTCAAGGCGACGAAGCGACTCGGAAATCGCCGTCTGGGAGCTTACCGCGTAGTAGCAAAGCGTACCGTCGAGGTCGAAGGCAATCGTGTTCAGTTCCTGCAACTCCATCGGTTGAACGGCTCCTGTGTGTGCTGTATCCTCATTGCTAATCCATATCCCATGCGAACAAACGAAAATCATAGAAGGCGGATTCCCTAAAGTCAAGGAGACATGAATGCGGATCACCGGCGGAGCCAAGCGGGGGCGAAAACTCGTTTCCTGGGAGGAGGAGGGGATCCGGCCGATGCGTGACTTTGTACGTACGGCCCTGTTCAACATCCTCGCAGACCTTGTCCCCGAATCGCGCTTCTTAGATCTATTCTGCGGTACGGGTAGCGTTGGATTGGAGGCTCTCTCCCGAGGAGCGGCGGAATGTGTCTTCGTCGACAGTTCTACTGGAGCGTGTGGAATTGTCCGCCGCAATCTGGATGCCCTCGACCTCCTAAAGCAAGGCCAAGTGATTAAAGCCGACTTCAGGGAAGGCATTGACCGCCTGGTAAAGCGGGGAAGACAGTTTGACCTTGTCTTCGTCGGCCCCCCCTACGAAAAGGGACTCGCTGCGATGACCCTCGACTCCCTCGGAGAGGGACTACTCCTTGCCGATGGAGCGCTCATCGTCACCGAAGTACATAAAAAAGAGAAGCTCTCCTCCATACATGGAGAGCTCCAACTCACCAACAAAAGAACCTACGGAGATAATGTCCTGTGGTTTTACCACTTCAGCAACACAATACCGGTTGGCAAGACACCAAAAGACAACTAAGATAGGGAAATGTTTTGGGAGGAGATGGGGTGAGCGACCGAACAATCCTGCTGACGAACGATGACGGAATAAACGCCCCCGGGTTGATGGCGCTCAAAGAGGAACTCGACCGCGTAGCACGAGTGGAGGTGTACGCCCCAGACCGCAACTGGTCAGCCGCGGGGCGGACGTTGACCCTTCACAAGCCGCTGCATGTGAGCCAGGTCCACCTCCTCGACGGAGCGGTGGGACATGTGACAAGTGGCACTCCGTCTGACTGCGTTTCCTTAGCCCTCCTCGGCCTTCTTGAAGAAGCCCCGAATCTAATCGTCTCGGGGATCAATGCCGGTCACAACGTCGGGCAGGATATCACCTACTCGGGGACGGTCGCCGCAGCGATGGAGGGAGTACGAGGAGGGATCCCTGCGGTGGCTGTATCGCTTGACGTGGGAACGGAGACATCATACGATCCGGATTATAGCCTTGCTGCCCAGTTCGCAGCGAGGCTAGCTGCCTTCCTGCTTAAAGAGACCCCCCTGCCACCGGGAATCTTCTTAAACGTCAACATCCCACTCCTCTCAGCTCCAAGGTCCCCTAAGGTGGTGTTGACTCGCCTAGGAGGACAGGCTTACAGCAATTACCTGGTCAAGGGAGAGGATCCGCGGGGAAGAACCTACTACTGGCTCAGCGGCGATCCGTTGACTGACATCCCGTCGGAGGATGAGGGCACCGACATCTGGGCAATCGCGAATGGTCTCATCTCAATCACACCGATTCAGCTTGATATGACCGAGGTTTCGCTTGTGGAGAAGTTTCGAAAATGGGAAAAGCGCCGCTGGTTCGGGGAAGAGTGAGAGTCAAGCTCTAAAGATCGTCCACAGCCCAACAAGGATGAACAGGGCACCGGCGACGTAGTGGAGCCCTTTCGCAAAACCTGCAGGAACCGTTTTGTGCAACAAATACGCCAACCCAACAGCGAGGGCCGTGGAGAGTAAAA
>DQCH01000066.1:10308-13654 GCA_003545155.1 Candidatus Acetothermia bacterium | reverse complement strand
GGAGGAGACAGGGATATAGACCGGGTCACTCACGATCTGTAGCTGCGTATTCGATATGATGTCATATCCCGGGATGATCTTGATCTTGTAGAGAAGACGATTCTCTCCCTCCAGGTACCACAGGTGTCCAGCGGCGTTCGTCTCCGGGGTCCAGTCGAGCCCCTGCGGTGTCCACAGGAAGGGAACATCGCTCACCTGAGGAGAGGTCGCCTTGAAGTATGCCTGGCCGTAAAAATCGTAGACCTGAGCGTTGGACGGGTTCAGCCGATAGATCTTTCGACTTTGCCCATCGACGTGCCAAAGTTGCTTCTGCCCGGTCGCCCCGTAGGTAAAGTTGAGCGGTGATTGCGCCGGAGCGCTGTAGTTCTGGCTGACGTTCCCCGTTACAGGATCAATTCTTACGATGCGCTGATTCCCCCCGTTGAAACATGCTACAAAGAGCCAGGAGCGGCCATCGGCCTCAGCCACGGTAATCCCTCGCGGCTCGGAAACTGGCAAGCCAAAGGAGTCAAGCTCGTTTCCCTGCATGTCCAACTTGTAGATCCGCCCAAGGTTTTCATCGGTAATCCAAACTGCAGGATCTACCTGGATCGTAACTGTCTCTGTATCCGTCGAGCCGTCCTCTGCACGAACGGTCAGGCGCAGGGTAAACGTACCAGTGTGCTCATAAGTGTAGGTTCCACTGGCTTCATAAAAAGCGAGAGCTTCGGTTCCAAAATCCCACGTGTACGTACTTATCCCACCCGATCCTGTCGAGCTACCGCCGTCAAAGTCAACAGTTAGGGGAATAACCCCACTCGAAGGGGTCACCTCAATGACGGCCTTCGTTCCACTGGGGAACAAGAAACACCCACCAACCAATGCCCCGATGATAAGCAATAACGTCACTAAAATAGCTACACGTACTCCACGGTCCCAGTTCATAGCCTCACTCCCTTTATTAGAGATATCATCCATTATAATTATCCAGTGTGGAGTGTCAAAATTTACTTGGCTATCAACGCCACCCTTCAGTACTTCATCAACGTATCATAGGGAGAATTCTCGTTTTTAGAAGGCTAACAGAAGATCTGACGATGGATAAAAAGGGACTGCGGCGGAAGACACCGGAGGGCATAGCGCTTCCGCCGCGCTTTCAAGGAGGCAAAGACCCTGGAAAGTCTTTACTTGCTAGGATCAATCCTCCTTTGATTCCCCCCTTTCACCACCCGATTGCACACTCCACTCACCCGGCTCGACGAACGTAACATCGATTACCTTTATTGGAACTGGCTTGCTTGGGAAAGAACAATACCCTTGCTCACCTTTTTAGGGAACAAAGGGCACCTTGGTACACCCTACATGTCCATCCCGACAATCAATAAGGGTCTAGCCTCTCACCTCTTTTGGTAAAGAAAAGGGACGTAAAAGCCAGTCCCCGCGCATGATAGACGAGGGCCGCACCAGCCAGTCCGCCACCAATTAGCTCAAACATCGTATCCCTTATCTATCCTCCTGGTCTTTCTGCTTATGGTGAAATAGCTGTTCGAGCAACTCCCTGATCGGATCGGTCAGATCGGGCGGTGCCACTTTATCGGTTCTCCCTTGAATAAGCTCTGTGGCAAGTCTCTCTGTCTGCTCTTGCAACTCCGCGTAGCCTCGTTGTAAGGGGATCTCTTCTGTTAAGTCAAGGGTGCCGATCCTCAGTCCCAGTTGGTCGATGTAGCGATCCAGTTCACGTCGCCCCTCCATGAGCAAACCCTGGTGGGCGATCTCAAGGAGCGCTCCCTCCCAATGAAACTGCGGTGATGCGGTATCGCCATCGACAAGAAACCCGATCACGATGGGGAGGCTCTCGGCATAACGGTTGATCCCTTCCACCGCCCGTGAGGATAGCTCCGGTGATAGGCCAAATAGCGAATGTCCCTCCCTTTCAGCCAGTCGAAAATCCTCCAGGAGCAGGGAGATCTCCCCTAATACATCATCCCTGTGTATCGTAATCGCTGCCGAGAGTGTCACTCTTCCTGAGACGATGTCTATAGGAAGAGTCGACTCGTAGAGGCTTAAAAATCGAGTTAGATCGATCTTGGTCAGTTCAAAATCGTAGCGATGATCTGTAATCTCCTCGCGATTGTCGAAGGATGCCGAAAGGAGAAGGGCAGAATCAGGATCATCACCGATCCGACCCGTCAGCCTGAGGGTGATGGGGTCACGGTTTAACCTGGCCGGTAAGGCAAGATTGGACAGTTCCACCTCGAGCAAGGTGACCGGAGGCAGGCCTTCGCCCGAATCTTCCACTTCTTGCAACGTAAGATGAACGCGACCGATCTCCAGGCGCTCCACCGCGAACGAGGGTCGAAACCCAGGGAAGGAACGCCCGCCACTATAACGCGAGAGGACATCTTTCTTTAGTGGATGAGGACGGGGTTGATAGAGGTAGTCGACAAAGTGCCGCAACAACCCGAGCCAGTCGACCTTGTCGGCGTACTGTGCCGCCCACTCGAGATACCCTTCAGCGTTCCAGCCAGAGGTGAAATTATCGACGTTTAAGGTCCCATCCGGCTCACGCTCAACGTGAAGAGACGCCTCCTCGATCATCACTGTATTGAACACAACTCGCTTTTTCAAAAGCGGCAACATTCCTGCATCAAGGATTAACGAGGGGATCTCAAGGATATTCTCCTGTGGCTTCTTCGGATCCTGAACGGAAATGCCGGTAAGATCAAGGCCTCCTGTGAACAGGCTAAACGAGCTTTGCTCCACCGCCACCTCGCCTCCGATCACGAACGAGGCAGCGGAGGTGGCGATCCGCCCCGCGAAAAAGGGGACAACCACCGCCGCGAGGAGGTAGCAGATGGCATAGACGACCGGAAGGATGATCAATATCTTCTTGCGCACAAAGCGGAACATCCCCCAGGGTGTTTTCCCTTTGTCGTATTTTGCTTCACCACCCGCAAAAAGCCAACGTAAAAGCCCCATTCCTGACTTGTCGCGAACCTCCTTCGAGACCTTCCAGCCCGAGACCCAGTCTGTGAACGAACTGCGATATTTGATCACCAGGATACGGATGATAAAAAAGACTGGGATCGCCATGATAAGAGCAAGCACGATGCTCCCAAAAAGTAGGTAGCGGCCATATCCCATCGGCGCGGCCACAGGGAGGTGAAACAGGACCCGCCACAGCCCGTCGAGCCCCCGGTTCGCGTCGAGGAGGAAGCGACCGATCGCATATGACCCTGGTGCTACGGCGAGCGAGATCAGCTTGAACAGTCCCATGGAGATAAGAAATGCGCGGAAGCTACAGCGCACAAGTAGCGCCAGGGTAATAGGAATGATCACATGAAGCCCCATCGGCGGAAGACCGGCG
>DQCH01000066.1:5438-10238 GCA_003545155.1 Candidatus Acetothermia bacterium | reverse complement strand
GTATGCCCATCGACCCGCCAAAGTGAGCATTGGAGTCTACCATCTGATTTTTAAAATTCTTCAAACCTATGCTGCTAAGCAAATTGAGTCAACGAGCCCGAAGAAGATGAAACCGAGATTTTGCTAATACAAGAAACAAGATCTAACCCCAAATACCTACAAGAGAATCGGTCTTTACAGCGCCTCGATCGCCTTAAGATCGACATTTTCTTTGACCAACTTTGTGATAATCTCGATCTTGTCAGCGTCGTCCTTGGTCAAGAGCGGCTCCAGGGCTTCTACCTGCGTTGCAGTTGCGTAGGTGTCTCCTGGAACAAGAAGGATGGGAACCTTCTGCTCGCTCGCCTTGGAGGTCACGTTCGCCGGGGGCACGATGTTGTTCGTGAGGACGATGCACGAGGTTTCGCCTGCCTCCAGGGCGGCGATGATCATATCGCTTCGGTCGCCACTTGTGATGATCAACTTGTCCGGTTTGCTGAACAGAGGCTCGGCAACGGCCACATTAGCTGACATTGCTCCCACGAATACGTTGCGGATTGTGCCACCTAAGGCGTTCTCACCGGCGATCACCCGTGCGAAGAGTTTCTCTGCCACGTAATTCACTGATAGGGTGGTGAGTTCCTTCTCATAAGGAATAACCCCAAGTAGATTGATCCCTAGTTGCTCGATCTCCTCCTGGTGAACGGTCTTGAAGTCGTCCATTTGCTTGATCCTGTTAATGATAACTCCGCCCACATGCGCCTCATCCGCCCCATCAAAACGCTGGATAAAAGCCAGATCATCAGCAATCTCGTCCTCACTACCACCAGCAATGATGATGACCTTACTCCCGGTGGCCTGGGAGAGGGTCAAAGGATCGAGGTATACCGAGGCCCCGTAGGAGAGGTTCTTCCCGCACTCAATAAACAATGTGTCCTTGTCCTTTCCTACTTCCTCCATGATTCGTGCCGTCTCGCGAGTGATCGATTCCTGGTTGTACATATAGCGGAGCTTGGAATGATCGAATCCGATGCTAATATTCTCGGGCTCTTCTGTAAGTTGGAACAGGTTTACTAATAGAGCCGCGTCGTAGTCCCACAGGCGCTTCTTTCGGTAGAGGAAGCGATCGCCGAGTGGTTTGATGTATCCAAATTTCTTACCGAACGCTTTGGCCAGACCGATTAGCACGCTCGTCTTCCCCGCGTTTTCTCGCGTTGATGCGATAATTAACGAGTTCACCTTTACTCACCTCCCTTAAGATTACGAAACAGAACCCTTATATCCACTGCCTTGACCCCCTCTCCGTGATCATAGACGATGAGCGGATTGATCTCGATATCAGTGATGTCCCGGCATCTCTCGACCAGATTACCTAACTTGATCGCCACCTTGGCAATCGCGTCGATGTCTTTTCGCTTCTCACCGCGTACCCCAAGGAGGAGCGGGTAAGAAAGGATGCCGGCGATCATGTCATTTGCCTCCTTATGGCTGATAGGAGCAGCGCGGAAAGAAACGTCCTTCATCACCTCAACGTAGATTCCACCAAGGCCGAACATCACGATCGGGCCGAACGATCCATCCTGACGTGCACCGATGATCGTCTCTACCCCGGGGCGCACCATCTCCACGACCTCGACCCCTTGAATCACCGCGTCCTTTTTATAGGAGCGACAGCTGCGCATGATCGCCTGGTAGGCGTCGACCACCTCTTCCTTGTTCACAAGGTCGAGGGCGACCCCGCCAGCGTCGCTCTTATGGATAATATCCTTTGAGACGATCTTCATCACCACGGGATAACCGATCTGTTTGGCCGCTTGGACTGCTTCATCTAGGTTTGTCGCGAGGAGCGCCTGTGGTGTGTCAAGTCCCAAGATCTCTGCCATCCCTCGCGCCTCATTGGCAAGGAGGAACCGTCGCTTCTCAGTCCGTGCCCGGTCGAGGATCGTCTCCACCGCACCTGTGTCGATCTCGACCTTCTCTGCACTCTCCACCGGCGCGTTCAGGTAGCGCCAGGACCGGTAGAGCGCCCCCAGACAGGAGACGGCGTCATAGACATCGGAGAAAACCGGGATCCCTTCGTTTCGCAGTTCGCGGGTGATTGACTCGACCGTCGCCCCGCCGAAGAGGGAGAGGACGATCGGCTTCTTCCCCCGATAGCGCCGGTACTCCTTCTTCAGAACCGGTGCCAACTCCTCAGCATCGAAGAGAGCGGTCTCACAGTAGAGGGAGAGTACAGCGTGCATCTCATCATTTGCGAGTGCCGCCTCCATGGCACGCTCGTAGTCCTGCACCGTGGCCTGCCCAGTCAGATCGACCGGGTTCTTCGACGAGCCGAAGTCCGGCATCACTTTCGAGAACGTCTCTTTCAGCGTCTTCTGATCGTCGTAGAGGTCGACCCCGTACTTCTCGCAGGCGTCGGTCGTCATCACTCCAATCCCTCCACCATTGGTGATGATGACCGCCTCTCTGCCTTTAGGGAGAGGGGAATCGGCGAGGAAGCGTGCCCAGTCGAACGCCTCCTGTACGCTCTCCGCGCGCAGGACGCCGCACTGGCGCATCACGCTGTCGAAGATCTCGTCCGTCCCGGCAAGGGATCCAGTATGGGAAGCAGCGGCAACGGCACCACGCTGCGATCGCCCAGATTTGATGACAACTACATGTTTTAACCGCGTGATCTCCTTCAAGATTTCCACCAGGCGATCTCCCTGCTTTACTCCCTCGATGTAAAGGAGGATGACCTTTGTAGCGTCATCTTTAGCTAGGTATTTAAGAAGGTCGGATTCGTCAATGTCAGACTTATTTCCCACTGACACGAGCGCCGAGAGGCCGAGCAATTCGGCGGTGGTCTTCCCAATCATGGCGACACCCAACGCGCCACTCTGAGTGACAATCGCTACGTGTCCAGGGAGGATCCCTCCAGGCCCGAAGGTGGCATCGAGGAAGACGGCCGATGAGTAGATTCCAAAGACGTTCGGCCCGAGAACTCTCATCCCGTGCTCCCTCGCGAATTGAACGATCTTGTTTTCTTCCTTGGTATTCCCGACCTCGGAGAACCCGGAGGTAATGATCACCAGGTGCTTAACACCCTTCTCTGCGCAGTCTTTCACCGCATCGAAGACGAACCTTGCCGGAATGGCGATCACCGCAAGATCGACCTCGCCAGGGATCTGGGAAAGTTCGGTATAGATCTTGTTCCCCAACACATTGCCTCCTTTTGGGTTCACGGGGTAAATAGCCCCCTGATACCCGTGGGAGACGATGTTCTCTACGATTCGATAACCGATCTTAGCTTTATTCTGCGAGGCACCGATCACGGCGACCGAACGGGGCTTGAACAGATACTCGATATTAGTCTTTTTCTCCACAACATCACCTAAACAGCATTCTGAGCTCATAGACACTAGCTTCTCGGCGCTTCTCAAGCTCAAAGCCGGCCTCCTCGAACAGGTGGAGCATCGGTTGATTATCGACCAGCACATCGGCGGTAAACCCGAGCAATCCCTTTCTCTTGGCCAAGTAGGTCAAGTAGACAAGAAGCTGGGTTCCCACACCCCGGTTCTGATAATCATCGCGGACCACGAGGCCAACCTCCGCCGTATGCGACTGTTCATCGATCCCATACTGGCCTACTCCAACCACGATCTGTCTCTCCCCCTTCTCGACCATCGCAAGGATGACCATCTCCCGCGTGTAGTCGATCACCACGAAATCCTGCAACCGCTCGTGAGGCATGTCCATGCGTACGGAAATGAAACGCCGATAGATCGACTGATCGGATAACGAATAGAAGAAGTCTTTGAGCAAGGGTTCGTCGCTGATCCGCACCGGTCGTAAGAGGACCTCCATTCCCTCTTTGGTCGTTTTGTAGGTCTCCAGTTCTTCTGGGTAGTGCCCGCGCTCACCAGGGATGTAGGCTTGATCCTTGTAGATCAGGTTGAGCGCCTTTGCCTCCCGCAAGAGCCATGCCTTGAACTTAGGGTGAGCGATGCTGATGAGTTCCATTGCTCGCTCCCGCGTGTTCTTTCCGTGGAGATAAGCGATCCCGTGCTCAGTCACCACGTAATGGACATCACCACGGGTAAGGGTCACCCCTGCTCCCTCGCTCAGTTGAGGGACAATGCGTGAAACCTCCCCATTTTTCGCTGTCGACTGTATGACGAGAATCGATTTGCCCTCTGGGGCGAGAACCGCTCCCCGCATGAAGTCGGCCTGCCCACCGATCCCGCTGTAGAACACCTTTCCAAGCGATTCTGCCGACGTTTGGCCGGTCAGGTCGATTTGAAGCGCGGTGTTGATCGCGGTCATCTTCTGGTTCTGTGCAATTATCATCGGATCATTTGTGTACTCAACCGGGCGAAACGCGATCGCCGGGTTATCGGAGAGGTATTCATAGGTGGAGCGCTTCCCCATGCAGAACGATGCCACCGCCTTGTTGCGATCGATCGCCTTCTCCGTGTTGTCAATGACCCCTTGCTTCATCAACTCAACGATCCCATCACTCAAAAGCTCGGTATGAACGCCGAGGTGGCTTTTCCCCTTCAGGTTTTCGAGGATCGCATTCGGGATCCGTCCATACCCCACCTGGATCGTCGCCCCGTCCTCTACAAGATAGGAGACATACTTGCCGATGTGGTGGGCGATCTCATCGGGGATCTCCATCTCGTACTCGAGAAGCGGTTCATCGTAGGGGAGAATGTAATCTGCGTCGGTGATGCGGATAAAGCTGTCTCCGTGTGTCCGCGGCATCTGCTGGTTCACCTGACAGATGACGAGCTTGGCGCTATCAACCGCAGCCCGGACGATATCCACGCTGATCCCCAG
>DQCH01000066.1:3703-5388 GCA_003545155.1 Candidatus Acetothermia bacterium | reverse complement strand
CGGTATAACAGATCTGGAACCTGGGAGAGGAAGATCGCGGTGTAGTCGGCCGTCCCCTGGTTGACTGCATCGCGCGTGGTGCCGCTGATGAAGAAGGTGTCAAGCCGGAAGTTACGTTTGACCTCCTCGCGCAGGTACGGGGAGACTCCGAGCGTCCACACGTGCAGCACCTTGGCATCGAAGAACGCCTTAGGATGAGCCTCAACATAGCGCACCATCTCATCCACAAGGTACTGGGGCTTTCCGCAACCAGTACCGATAAAGATCCGATCACCGCGGTGAATCTTTAAAAAGGCGGTCTTTGAAGGAGCAAACTTCTCCGGATATGCCTTCTCGAAGTGCGCCAGATTCGCCTTTCCGCTTTCCTGCGTCATCTTTTCCCTTCCTCAAAAAGCCGGGGCACGAGAATGCTCTCAACCCAGCTCTGTCGCGATGATCTATCACGCTTCTCGCGATTCCGCGAGCGCCCCATTCTGCGGCAACCTCTCCCTAAACGCAACCAGTCCTCCTCAAGACCGAGTCTTCTCCGCAATCACCAGGAAGTGGCACCCTTTTTGTGTCAGGCCCGCGTATTCGTGCTCCACATAGTAAAGCTCATCGATCGAGAAGTTTGAAAGGAGGAGAAGGACCTCCTCCCGGCTCAAGTAGGTATGGAAGATCCCATCCTCCGGACCGCCGCGCTTGACTGTTGTCGACGGACCTACGCACTTCCCTCGCTGGAAGGACGGGGCGCTCTTAGCCTGAAAGGTGACAAGGAGAAGGCCACCCCCTTTAAGGATGCGATGGATCTCTTTTATCGTCGTTCGCATTCCCTCAGGGTATGCGTGGTAGACCACGTTGTAAACAATTACGGCATCAAAACTATCATCTGACTCCTCGATCTTGACCATGTCCCCGTGCTTGATACACCCAGGAAGGCAAGCCGCGGCCAAGCGTTTTCTTGCTTCCTCCACGGCCCTATCCGAGAGGTCGCTTCCGCAGACGTCAAACCCCATCTGGGCAAAAAAGAGGAGGTGCCGGCCGAGTCCGCAACCGAGGTCGTAGACCTTCCTCTTGGCTTCCCGCTTCAATCGATAAGCGAACTCGACGACCGCACCAGCGGGTGCGTCCCAAGACGCTCGATCTCCTTCTGAGAGCCGATCCCAGTCCCACGCCTTTGTCCTCATTCGACAAGCTTCTCCAATGCTTCCTTGTACGCGTCAAACGTATCTTTAGCGAAACAGACGAATTGAACGAGCTCTAAGCTTGACCCCTCGCGAAGATAGTCGATGATCGCACGCAGAGCTACCGATGCCGCTTTATCTAGGGGATAACCGTAGGCTCCGGTGCTGATTGAGGGGAAGGAGAGACTGCTGACCTTGAGCCTTTCCGCAAGCCTCAGGCTTTCCTGATAAGCACTGGTAAGAATGGGGGCCGACTCTTCTTCGCTTTTGTAGATTGGGCCTACGGTGTGGATCACGTAGAGAGCGGGAAGGTTCCCACCGTGTGTCCACATCGCTTTGCCTGGGGGAAGCGTTCCGTGCTCGCTCACGTACTCTTGACACTCCTTGTTGATGCTCGGCCCACCAACACGATGGATCGCCCCGTCTACGCCGCCACCGCCACGCAAGGAGGAGTTCGCCGCGTTAACGATCGCATCGGTTTTCTGCTTTGTAATATCACCGATCCCAATCGCGAGTTCCGTC
>DQCH01000066.1:0-3645 GCA_003545155.1 Candidatus Acetothermia bacterium | reverse complement strand
TTTGTCATACTATCGGATTTTAGCATCCCGGTCACCAAGTAGAGCACAGGATATGTGAGCCCGCGTGCCCTCCGGTAAGGTTTAATCCCAACCTCAGAGACGGTAAAATTACATCTGTAGCCACTTTATACGGGTCTTGACAAGGAGTGATTTCTAACTATGAGGATACTTCTACTCGGCGCTGGGATGATGGGAAGGGCGATTGCCTATGATCTCTCAAAACGAAAGGAGCTAAAGGAGATTATCCTTGCTGACCGGGACCCTAAACGCGCCAAAAAGATCACTGACTGGCTTCGCGACCGTCGCGTTGTACCGCGCCGCCTCGATGTGAGTGCACGCCGTGCAGTGCGCGAGACAATGGAGGGATGCGACGTAGCAATCAGCGCGGTACCCTATTTCTTCAACCTCTCCCTCGCTGAAGCGGCAGTGGAGAGCGGGGTGCACTTCTGCGATCTAGGTGGGAACACCCGAATCGTGGCCGCTGAACTCGCCTTAAGCGAGAAGGCGAAGAAGGCCGACGTGACCCTGATCCCCGATTGCGGCCTTGCCCCAGGACTGGTCAACATACTTGCCACAGCGGCGATCGAAGGAATCAAGGAGATCGACTCTGTAAAGATCCGTGTCGGTGGACTGCCGCAGCGCCCACACCCGCCGCTTGACTATCAGATCGTCTTCTCCACGCACGGCCTGTTAAACGAGTACCTGGAGGAGGCGACGGTCATTCGAGATGGAAGGCTCGCTGAGATCCCCTCGCTTGACGGGTTAGAAGAGATCTCCTTTCCCCCACCGTACGAGAATCTTGAGGCCTTCTACACCTCAGGAGGAAGCTCCACCCTTCCACAGACCCTCTCTGGTCGTGTGAAAGAACTTGATTACAAGACGATCCGCTACCGGGGCCACCTGGAGAAGGTAAAGGCAATGGTTGAACTTGGTTTCTTCGACGAGGAGCCGCGTTTGATTGACGGGACTAAGGTCGTCCCACGCGAGCTCACGGTACACCTGCTAAACGAACACCTCACATTTGACGAGCCGGACGTTGTCCTGCTGCGCGTAACCGCACGAGGAAGGCAGGAGGGCCGTACCCAGGAAGTACGCTACCAGATGATTGACCACTACGATGAGAAGACCGGCCTTTCGGCGATGATGCGTACGACCGGTTTTCCCATCGCCCAGATTGCCTTCATGTTGGCGACTGGCCGCATTGCAGCGCGCGGAGCCCTACCTCAGGAGTCCTGCGTTCCCACAAAGGAGTTCTTAGAAGGTATGCGCGAGCGTGGCCTGACCATTGAGCGTTCGGTAGTAGAACAATGAGAGCATTTGTCGGCTTCGATATGGACGGGGTCATCCTCGACTCCGACAACTTCGCCGCGGGAAACTGGATCATCGAGGCGTTCATGAAGACCCTACGCGAGTTTGGCATCCCCGAAACCGAAGAGAATGCCCGCGCTCTGCACATAAATAACCTGCGCGAGAACGCCGATGCTTTTTGTAAGAAGTTTGACATTCCTGACCCTCGCATACTGTGGGCCTGTCGTGAAGAGCACTACATTAACGACAAGCTCGCCGCACTTGAGGCAGGACAAATCGACCTCTTTCCTGACATAGCAGCCCTGGAAGAGCTAAGAGCAGACTATCCATTAGGGATCGCCAGCAACTCACCGCAGATCGTGGTCGATTGTGTCGTCTCCTACTTCTCGCTTGGCCGGATTTTTCGCGTGTGGATCGGTCGTGGCAGCTCCCTTGAGGAGATCTGCTTTGCCAAGCCGGCCCCACACCTGCTTAAACGTTTGAAAGGGGCACTGGGATCCAGGCACGGCTACTACGTGGGAGACCAACTGACAGACACCCGAGCTGCCCAAGCTGCCTTGCTGGTTCCGATCGAAATCGTTCGTAACGGAAGCGGGGGCGATATCCAAAGCCTCACCGAATTAAAGAGATTCCTGATACACGAAGAGGCAAAACAACACGGCTGATTGAAAAACGGCGCACACCTGTCCGCCTTGCCTGCCTGGCGGCAGACAGGTCCCCAACGTTAAGGGGTTTATCCCCGACGTTCAAAGGGCTTGTGGATAGAAGCTGATCGCTGAGAGCTGAATACTGACCGCTGATAGCTAGAACCCTACCAGCTCACTGTGATTCCAACGCCGAAGTGATCGAGCCCAAACACTCAGCCGAGTAGATCGCGGTGAATCTTCACAAACCGGGCGAAAGAGCGATCGAAGGTTCGCTCCACCTCTTTAGGAAAGGCACACCCCGGCAACTCTCTGTAAGCGAGATGATAGCGCAGGCACTCGCAACAGTTTCCCTTCCGCTCACACCTGGGGTAGGTGCAGGCACAATCGCTTGAGTTCCTCTCGTATCCGGAACAGCATATCATCATCACTAGCCTCCCTTTCCGGCAGACTCTACCCAGGATGAAACGTGGTTTCAATCTGCCCCACAAGCTCCTATAATAGGCGCCATGATCCAAGCACACAAGATCGAAGAACAGGTCTGTTCCCACACCCTGCCTGGGCTTCCTCCAGGGAAGGCTGTCATCCCCGACTACGACGGTTACTCGATCTGCACGGTCCCCGGCCTTATCCGTTCTTTTTTCGGCGAGAGGGTGGAGGGTTCAGCAGAGCTGATCGACGCCGTCCATTCGATAATTCCTGCTACGGCCAAGAAAATTATCCTACTTATCCTCGATGGGCTGGGTTTTTACCACCTCATTAACCTGCTCGAACGTTTCGGTGATCTTTACCTTCACCGACTGATCGAGCGTGGAGTGTTCATCCCGATTACTTCGGTCTTCCCCGCTACCACCGCGACCGCGCTCACGACTTACAGCACCGGCCTCACCCCCCAGGAGCATGGAATGGTCGGTTACAGGCTGTACTTAAAAGAGACCTCGGCTATCACCAACATGCTACGCCTCTCGCTTATTGGAAACCCCAAGGTCAACTCGGCAGTCGAGGCCGGAATCGACCTTCAGTCCTTCGTCCCTGGCCCCACCCTGTACGAGCGGTTGAAACAATTGGGCGTAGAGTCACACATAATGCTGAGCAGGCACATCGCTTCAAGCGGCTTGTCGAGTCTTCTCTATGACGGGAGCGCACGGCTTCATCCCGTGGTGAGTTTCTCAGACATGCTCGTTGTCACCCGGCGCGTGCTCCAAAAGGCACGGGGAAAGGTCTTCCTAAGCCTCTACTGGGGCGAGACTGACGCCATCGCTCACACCTACGGGCCGTGGACGCAGGAATTCAACGCCGAACTGCGGACGATCGATTCCGCTATTGAGCGCGAACTTAAAGGAGGGGTCAAGGAGACCCTGCTTGTGATCTCATCGGACCATGGATTCGTGCCGATGCAGGAATCAAACTACAAAGTGATCGCGGAGGATTCAGATCTCATGGGTGACCTCCTCCTTCCGCCAGTGGGAGAGCCACGTGCCTCCTACCTGTTCGTACGGAAAGGGCGCAAGCAGGCGGTGGCCGAGCTCGTCACTGAGCACTTTGGTGAAGATCTGGTCTGCCTCGATGCGCGCGCGGCCCTTCAAGCGGGGCTGTTCGGTCGGGGGGAAGTGAAGCCTGAGGTGTACGACCGGATAGGGGACCTTATCGTCGTCTCCACTGGAGAGGCGGCGCTTCACCATCCCTACAAGGA
>DQCH01000122.1:586-3347 GCA_003545155.1 Candidatus Acetothermia bacterium | reverse complement strand
GATGTTCGGATAACATACGGTGATCACCCAGGCAAGCCCGAACGAGATAGTGGCATGCCCAGAGGGGAAGGAGTAGCTGTCGATCAAACGTGAGCGGAGGCCAAAAAAGACCAGCGCCGGTCGTGGGCGATTAAACAGCAGTTTGAACAGACGAAAAACAGCTATATTGATGATAGAGATCCCGAGGCCGACCAACACGTAGCTTTGGTCGATCGGTGAGCCAAATATGATCAACCCCAGGGCAAGCCCACCCCACAGGTAACCATCTCCGAGATAGGTGGCAATGAGAAACAAAACTGAAAGCCGCCTTAGGAGCGGGTGCCCACTGATCGCCTGCATAGTTTCAACATCCCAACGCAGAAGCTCCTCAATAGCAAGGTCCCACCGACTTACTAGGCGCGTCCAAGTGCTCATCTTCTCGCCCCCTTTGCCCGCAGGGTGGGAAAGAGGATCACGTCGCGGATGGAGAAAGAGTCACTAAAGAGCATAGCCAATCGGTCGATTCCGATGCCAATCCCGCCGGTCGGCGGCATCCCATGTTCCAAGGCAAACAAGAAATCCTCGTCCATTCGCTGCGCCTCATCATCCCCAGCCTCTCGCAGACGCTCCTGGTCCTCAAAGCGAGCGCGTTGGTCGATGGGATCGTTCAACTCGGTGAACGCGTTGGCGATCTCGACTCCACCGATGAACAACTCGAACCGCTCCACAAGTCCTTCCGTGCCCTGTTTCCTCTTGGCAAGCGGCGAGATGTCCATTGGATAGTCCTTGACAATTGTCGGTCGAATCAACCCGGGTTCGACGAATCTCTCAAATAGGTGCTCGATAAGTTTCCCGTGTGAGAGCTCTGGAAGCTCAATCCCCTTCTTTCGAGCTTGCTTTCGAATGTCTGACTCTGTAACTCCATCAAGGGAAAGGCCAGTGGCTTCTTCCACCGCTTGCACGAGGCCAATCCGCCGCCAGGGAAGGGAAAGGTCGATCTCGTTCTCCTGGTAGGTGATGCGCGTCGAGCCCATGGCCGCCTGAGCGCTCTCTGCCACCAACTCCTCCACGAGGGACATCATCCCCTCGTAATCGGAGTACGCCTCGTAGATCTCCAGCGTAGTGAACTCAGGGTTATGCTTAGTAGAAACCCCCTCGTTGCGGAAGCTTTTCCCCAATTCATAGACTCGTTCCAGGCCGCCAATCACCAACCGCTTCAGATAGAGCTCGGGGGCAACGCGCAGGTAGAGATCGATGTCCAGTGCATTGTGATGGGTGACGAACGGCCGTGCCGTTGCTCCACCAGCGATCGGCTGCATCATCGGCGTCTCTACTTCGAGGAAGTCGCGGGCGTCAAGGAAGCGGTGCATCGCGGAGACCATACGGGAGCGGAGGACGAACGCCTCCCGTACCGCCTGGTTAGCGACCAGGTCAAGCGCGCGATGGCGATAACGAAGCTCAATGTCCTTCAAGCCATGCCACTTCTCCGGCAAGGGACGGAGTGCCTTTGAAAGAAGTGACCATTCCGCTACCTCCACCGTCAACTCTCCCATCTTGGTGCGAAAGACATCGCCCCTCACGCCGATGAAGTCGCCGATGTCGCTTGAGCACAACTCTCGATAACGCTCTTCGCCCAGCCTGTCGGCAGACGCATGCACCTGGATCTTGCCGCTTCCATCCCGTAAGTCAAGGAACGAAGCCTTACCCATACGACGGAGGGCAACCAGCCGACCAGCGATCGTCACCTGTTCGCCACTCTGCTTCTCCTCTTTAAGAAAGGAAAAACGGGCGCTTACTTCGCCGATGGTATGACTGCGAGAGAAACGGGCAGGATAGGGATCAATCCCTTTCTCCCTCAGTTCTTTAAGCTTCTCCAGCCTGGCCTGGATCAGAGGCTCATTCATTTTTTATTGATCGCGATGACACGAAAGTGGGTCGCCCCTGAAGGGAGATCAACCTTGACCTCATCCCCCTCGGCTTTTCCGAGGAGAGCTTTCCCCACCGGTGAGACAATGGAGATCTTGCCCTTCTCCAAGTCGACCTCAACCGGGCTCACGAGGCTAAAGGTCCCGCTCTCCATGATGTCGAGATCCTGAAGGATGAAGCTAGACCCGATACCGATCTCCTCCGCTGAAATCTCCTCATCAGAGATGATCTCCGCTCTCTCCAGGATCGAGGTAATCCGACGCACCTCACGCTCGTAGTACTGCTGCTCGCTCTGTAGGTATATGTACTCCTTGTTCTCGCGCAGATCCCCTCCGTTCAGCTTTGAGGCCTTCAGCTTCTCAGGAATCTCCTCGTAGAGGATCTTCTTAGCATGCTCGAGCTCCTGCTGCATCAGTGCATTTCCCTCTTTAGTCAGAAAGACTTTTCCCTTGTTCACTTTTCACCTCCGTGCCAGCGACCTCGCGAAACTCTTTGATTAACAACCTCTCAACCTCCTCCGCTTCACACCCCTGGCACACCTCGTGCGGTCGTAAGATGATGTCCATCCCAGTGAAGAGCTCACTGTTTCGACGGAAGGTCTCCCGAATTACCCGCTTCATACGATTGCGCTTTACCGCGGTTCCCCATCGCCGGACAATCACAATCCCCAGCCTTGCTGGCCCTTCTCTTTGGAAGATGTGAAAAGAAAAATATGTTCTTTTCCTCGCCACCCCGCAACGATAGACTCGTTTGTAATCCGACCTTTTCTTAAGTCGCCTAGTGGCAGGAAATCGACCTTTGCCACCATCGTACATAGGTGAAACTATAGCGAGGAAACTCCTGGTTTTCAAGGATT
>DQCH01000122.1:0-535 GCA_003545155.1 Candidatus Acetothermia bacterium | reverse complement strand
CGCGATGTCTGGGCACCTCTACTTCACGCTTAAAGACGAGGAATCACAGATCTCCGCGGTCCGATTCAAAGGGCGCTCGGCGTTTCTTTACTCTCCTACAATCGAGGATGGGATGGAGATCCTCGCCTATGGGCGACTAACCATCTACGAGCCGCGGGGCCGTTATCAGTTCGTCGTCTCCATTATCCAGCCGGCCGGCGTGGGAGCGCTACAGCTCGCCTTTGAACGATTGAAGGAAAAACTCGGAAGAGAAGGTCTGTTCGACAAAGATCACAAAAAGCCGGTCCCTGCCTTTCCGCAACGCATCGGAGTAGTGACCTCGCCCACCGGAGCAGCGATCCGCGATATTGGATCAGTCCTTAAGCGGCGCTGGCCCCTCGCCGAGGTCTATCTCTTCGCAAGCTCGGTCCAAGGTGAAATCGCTGCCGAGGAGATCGTCACGGCGATCGCGCGAGCAGAGGCGTTCAACCAGCGCGAGACCCCGCTTGATCTATTGATCGTCGGTCGCGGCGGTGGGTCGCTCGAGGACCTCGCT
>DQCH01000136.1 GCA_003545155.1 Candidatus Acetothermia bacterium | reverse complement strand
TCCGCGTCTCTTCAATTGAGGAGATGCTCAACGCTCTGCGAGCACTGGAGAGAGGGCATATCCCTCGGGGGCGCAGGACGGTGATTCTCACGAATGCAGGCGGCGCGGGGATCATTGCTGCTGATGCCTGTGAGCGGGCCGGGATTAAGGTGCTATCGCTCCCGGCTGCGGTTAAGGATGAGCTTGCTTCCTTCCTCCCGCCAGAGGCTGGGCTAGGAAACCCGATCGATATGATCGCCACCGCTGGTTCCTCAGACTACGAGCAAGCTCTGCGTGTAGCTCTCTCGGTTACCGACTCAGTTATCGTCATCTTTCGTCCCCCACTGATCCTCGAGGAACCGACCGGGGCGGTGGCCGAGGGAATCCTGCGAGCAATTGCAGAGGCTCCGGATAAGCCGGTCATCGTTTGTACACTAAGCCACGGCACGGCTGCCGCTCGGTTTATCGAGCGGCTCGCGCGGGAGAAGATCCCTACCTACACCATGCCCGAAGCCGCGGTCGATGCTCTCAGCGTTCTTTGCCGGCTGGGGGAGCTGCGGAGTGAGAGGCGGTCGGTCGACATGAGTCCGAAACCTGATCGTGAGCGGGCACTGCGCCTTGTCGAGGGAGCGCGCAGTGAGGGACGTTGTGCTCTCTACTTCTACGAGGGCGCTGAGATCCTTTCTTCCTACGGGCTCCCTGTTTGTCCTTACACCTACGTCAAAGACGTTGAGGGAGCTGCACCCTTTCTCAAGGAGGTCGGGTTTCCACTTGTGGCCAAAGTTGACTCCCCCGGGCTCTTCCATCACTTCGAACGCGGCGCGGTGATCCCTGGAATCGCCAATGGGGAGGACTTGCATCGCGCCATTGACCACTTAATAGGACTGATCGCCAGCGAGAGGTTGCACCGCGGAAGGATCCTCCTGCAGCCGGCTCTCTTTGGGAGGGAGCTAATCCTGGGGATGAAACGTGACCGCTCTTTCGGACCGGTGCTCATGTTCGGCGTCGGCGGGACGCTGGTGGAAGCGCTGAAGGACGTGTCCTTTGGAGTCGCTCCGGTGTCAATCGACCAGGCGGAGCGAATGATCAGGTCGATCCGCGCCTTCCCTCTTCTTGAAGCCTTCCGTGGGCAGCCCCCGGTTGAGCTTGGTCCCCTGGCGGGTGCTCTGCACCGCTTGGGTCAATTGTGCCTTGATCTTCCATCGATCGAGGAGGTAGATCTAAATCCGTTCATCGTGGGGAAGCACACAGCGGCGGTCGATATTCTAATCAAGTTAAAGGAGCAGTAAAAGGAGGGAAGAGGGGAGCCCGGTTTCCCTTGCCCATACCGAGTTGAACGGCAGCCTTTTGGATGAGAGCTACGCTACCAAGGAGGTAAAATAGCTTGCTTGAATCTCACCCGGTTGGGTTGTAAACCCAAGTTTGGCTGACACCTCGTCGCGGACTCGCCGTCTTTCGATCTTCATCTCGCGGCTTAAAGCTCCCCTCTTGTTTGGTGTTGGCGGGCTTGGTCCTCATCAGAGGACATAAATGAGCGCCTTTTGGCGCCCATCGGCATCACGCTTGTCAGCCAAGAATGAAGTATAACGAGCGTTCCCTCGCGTGTCAACAGGAGGTATTAAGTCGAGATTCGTCAGGGGAAGCCGCAGTGAGAAACCCGCTACGTTTCACCGACCGGCGCACTCCTCACCCCGATACACCTTCCAGAAGAGCCGGCCGATCCCTAAATGTGAAAGGAGACCTACGGCAAGGAGCGCAAAGTAGGGATAACCAAAAGCAGCCCCGAGGAATAGAGCGAATAGCCGCAGGTCGCGCTTGGCCAGCTTTACCCACACGTCTCTGGGAACGCTCTCCTCATAACGTAAGGCATATTCTTTCTTGGTGTAACTTGAAAGGAGGAAGCCCGCCAGGGCAAAGATCCCGCCTACCCACACCCAGGGGGTTGGATAGAGCCGCCAGAAACCATAGGTAATTCCGGTGGCGACCGCACTATCACTGAATCGATCGAGGAGGGTGTCGAGCCACGCCCCGAATCGGCTCTTTTTAAACGTCAACCGCGCTACCTCACCGTCGCACCCATCCACAATAGAACCGATCTGGACTAGAATCCCGGCGGCAAGGGTTGCTGCATAGCTCGTGAAAATGAAGAGGAACGCTCCCAGAAGGACAATGAGGAAGCTCGCTAGGCTGATCGCGTTTGGGGTAAGCCGGGTTGCACGGATATGCGTAACGAGCCATGCAGAGAGACGAATGGAGAGGCAGCGATTGAACCACTCGGCGATGAACCCGTCCTCATTAGCCTTGACCGTATGTCTTAGGAGGAGCTTGCGTCCGTGTTTTAAGGCTTGCGGAGTATCGACATCGAGCCAGAAGTCCTCACCGAGATCCACTGCTCTTATCCTCCCTTGTTCCGCTAGGCAACGGATCCCGCCGCTGAGGGAGCCGTCCACTCCTGCCTGCGCCTCCCTTAGGGCGTCGAACAAGAACGGTCGGCAAAGGAAAATCCCTGTATCGATGCCGTTGTACTGCTCTAACCCCTTCCCGATTGCTGTAATCCGGCCATCGTTCACTTGTACACGGGTGGCGTCCTCCCTGTCGAAGACCCGCGCGATGCGGCGATCGACGAGGAGGGAACACGCCCCTTTGTCGTTCCCCTCAGTGATCAGATGGGGAATGACCTGTGGGGCGAAGAGGTGATCGCACATGATAAGAAGGAAAGAAGAGGAAAGGTAAGGGGAACAGGCGAGCACGGAGCTGCCGTTCCCCTTCAACCAAGACTGGTTTTCCACCGGCGTGATGGAGATCCGGTACTTTGTTTCCCACTCTGCAATAAGGGATTCAACCGCCTCCTTGCGATAGCCAAGGACGATGAAGAATTCCTCGATCCCCGCTTCTTTACAGGAGAGGATCGCTCGCTCGAGGAGGGTGAGGCCCAGTACCGGGGTAAGCGGCTTGGGGGGCTTCTTCTCGTCCCCAGAGAGCCGTTCACCCCGTCCCGCGGCCAGGATCACCGCTGGTAGTTTTACGTTCACGCCATTAGGAGTCTTTGGAGCGATTCGCTGCGGCGAGCTGCGTTTCCTCGACCCTTAGAGCGAATTGCCGCAGCATCTCCCTTGCTTCCGAGTCCTCGTATTGCTCCACTGGTGACTTGAACAGGTACGCGCTCGCCTCGATGATCGGTCCGGCGANNCCCCCGATCGAGTGCGACCTTGGCCGCCCGCACCGCCTCCATCACCACACCGGCAGAGTTCGGGGAATCCTCGACCGCCAAGCGCACCTCGATATCCATCGGCACCCCACCAAACTGCTCGGCCTCAATTCGCAGAAAGCAGAGCTTGCGGTCGTTAAGCCAAGGAACATAGTCGCTCGGGCCCACGTAGATGTTCCTAGGATCGATCCCATCAGAATCCATCTGGCTTGTTACCGCCTGAGTCTTACTGATCTTCTTGCTCTTCAGGCGTGCCCGGTCGAGCATGTTGAGGAAGTCGGTGTTCCCGCCGACGTTCAACTGGTAGGTTTGCCTGACTGGCTGACCGCGATCCGCGAACAGCTTCGTCAACACACGGTGGACGATCGTCGCTCCCACCTGTGACTTGATATCGTCTCCTAGGATTGGGAGGCCGGCCTCGCGGAAGCGATCGCCGTAGAACTTGGAAAGGAACACCGGCATCGCGTTGACAAACGCGCACCTTGCCTCAATCGCGCAGTCAGCGTAGAAAATCACATTTTTCTCGCTACCCACTGGGAGGTAGTTGATTACCACGTCGACCTGCGCCTCCCGCAGAGCGTGTACGATCGCCTCTTTCGCCTCCTCCTCGTTAGCATGGACGTTCTCAAGCGGCTTGAACCGCTCCCCCTCCGGATACTGTTCATTGTGGGGGGCGATACTGTCGATGATGTATCCCATCTGGACCGGGCAGTCCAGGTGTGGAATATCACGCTGAAAGACTGTTGTACAGTTAGGTGGAGAGAAGATCGCTTGAGAGAGGTCCAGTCCTACTTTACGCTCATCCACATCGAACGCGGCAACATAACGGATGTGATGCGGGTGGTAGCCCCCGAAGTCCCTGGTGATCAATCCCGGGATCTCAGCGTCTGGATTTGCATAGTAAAACCGCCCCTGCACGAGAGAACTGGCACAGTTTCCAACGCCAATAATTGCGGTCCTGATTTCTTTCATCTTTTCCCTCCTTTTCTTATGCGATAAAACTGGTAGCGTGACTTCTGTAAGGCGCTCTCAGAAAAGGACGCACTACAGAGCGGTGATAGGCTACTCGTTTTGCTAGACTGGCCCTTTGGGAAGCGCGACCGCGCGTGTCCAGTAGCAGCGGGTCGCTTTCGGTAAAGATGAACAGCCCCTTGCTGTCCGTGCGAGGTGGTTCGTCCGCAACCTGCGGAGGAATTTAAGCATCAGAGATCACTCCCAAAAATACAACACGCAACGCAATATAAATTAACGGATAACGAGAGAAAAATCAAGTGAACGCCCTGTGTGCGCCAAGAGATTATTATTAGCCTGGGGCGTTAGTGGGCAGGGGGTTGAGAAATGCTGGTGCTTCTCCTGAGAAAGTTTGAAACTTAAGGGAAGGAGAGACCACAACGATAAAGGCGGGCCGTCTTCAAGGATATCTTTAAGGCGATACCGAAGTACTGCTCCTAGCCCAAGTTCTGTAAACGGTTGAACACCGATTTTCGCGCGAACTTT
>DQCH01000034.1 GCA_003545155.1 Candidatus Acetothermia bacterium | reverse complement strand
CAGCGAGGGCCGTGGAGAGTAAAAGAGCGCTTCCCACCCCGATGAGTACGGCCCACGGTGATCGAGACTCTGTGGCGAGCGCGAGTACGGCAAGCTGAGTCTTATCTCCTAGTTCGGCAAGAAAGACTAAAGTAAATGCAGAAAGAGCGATTTTAAGCATCCCTGATCCCCCCTTAGCAAGCGGCATTGTATCGCGAGACTGGCAAAAAGGGCAATTGGAAGTGACCGAGGTGGGCTTGTCCCCTACAAGCTATCAATTGTACACTTCTCATGGAAGGAGGATTAAATGTCGCGCAAGACCTATTACCAGTACTACACAAACGTGGCCTACCTCACCTGTAAAGAGTGCCTCTCCTGGCACGGTAAGATCTCCACAGACCCGGAGAGTTTCCCCAAACGGCAGGACGGCTGTGAGCGTAAAATCCTCGCGTTCAGTCACAAGGAGCTTAACTACCATCGAGAAAAACAGCGGCAGATGCGAGCCCTCGCCAAGGCCGAGCTAAGACGTCGGGAGTTGGTCACCAAAGCTAAGGAGGCTCTGGGCGTGGATAATGAGAGGGCAGTCGACCTCCTCGCACAGGCGGCGCAGATTGACCTATACATTCCTGAGATGGAGCGTTTGGCCAAAGAGAAGGAAGCGCTCTTCAAGGAGGATGCGGCCCTGCGGGAGAGGTTGAGGAAGCTGTTTGCTCGCGCCTACTCGGACAAATTCGGCTGGCCACGCTACGAGCGCCTCCCCGAGCTAATGCGGATCGCGCGCGAGCAGGCCGGAATTAAGAGAATCAACAAACTGTTCGCATGAACCCGCGTCTTTCTCCGGCACAAGAGCGGGGGTTGATCGTGCTTGTTGCAATCGGTCTTGTGGCAAGCGGTCTTGCCCTCTTTCTCCCTACGATCAGGTCCCGCCCGCTTACACTCCTTGAACCGATTGACATCACCGGTATTCGCATCCTTCTCCCCACCTTCATCGATGCCGAAGAAGAGAATGATATGGTAAACCTGAATACCGCTTCGGCAGAGGAGCTCACCTCCCTTCGCGGGATCGGGGAGGTCCTGGCGGCACGGATCGTCGCCTACAGAGAGGAACACGGTCCCTTCCAAACGCTCGATGATTTAATGCAGGTGAGCGGAATTGGAAGTAAGGTGGTCGAAGAGATACGCGATCTAGTCACGCTAAGCGACTAACCCTGTCTTAAGCGCCTCCTCCAAGACCGATTTGCCTTTCTGGTAGACAAGGATGCTACAATGGCAGATTCAAGTTAAGGGAGGTGAGTAAAGATGCGGTGGATTAGCGGACTCATCGCGGGTGGAGGCGTCGGTGCGTTCTTCTTTTTCAGCTGGGTGATCCAGATGTTGTGGAACAACATCGTGGTGGGGCACTTAGGGCTATTTAAAGCCCTAAACTACTGGCAAGCAGCCGGACTGTGGTTCTTAATCATCCTGCTGTCAGCCTGGACCGGCATCGGTGCCAACAAGGGATTACTGTCGCACAAGTGGCGCTCCGAGGACTGAGGCTCTTAAACATTAAAAACCAGTGGGAAGGCGCTATGCGCCTTCCCACCCTCAACGCACTAAAACGGTGATAGTAAAGGTCCTATCTGGAGATGCGGCCTACCAAGGGCGGCGGTAGGCCAGGGCCAGTTCACCCTGCCTGGTAGCGATCGCTTCGTAGCGGAGGGAGAGGTGTTATAATAGGTTCATTCAACGTTTGGAGGTGTTTTTAAAATGAGGTTGTTTACTAAACTTATTACAGGTGGAGGTATCGCTGCGTTCTTCTTTTTCAGTTGGGTGATCATGCGCCTGTGGAACCACATCATAACGTGGCATTTGGGACTGCTTCCACCACTCAGCTACCTGCAAGCGGCCGGGCTGTGGTTCCTCGTGATCCTGCTCTTTGCGTGGGTGGGTATTGGAGCAAACCGTGGCATTTCGCTTTGGTGGCGAAAGAAGCGCGATTGGGATGAGATCGGCGAGAAGATCGAAGCAAAGATCAAGCACAGCCTCTCCCGTTGGGCCAAAGAGGAAAACGACGAGGACTGGGACGAGCTGGGCGAGAAGATTGAAGCAAAAGTCAAGCACGGCATCGCCAAGTGGGTTGGCGGAGATCCGGACATGGACTGGGACGACCTTGGTGAGAGAATCGAAGAGAAGATCAAGCATAAGATCCGCGACTGGGCAAAGGAGGACTGACCAGCCGAAGCGACCACCTTGTCTCATCGACGAAAGCTAAAATGTAAGACCCCTTGCTGTTTCAAGTGGATAACCTAAAGTTGAACTTGTCTACAATTCTGGTATAAGGAAGCCAGGAAGCCATGGAAAGCCGGGAATGAGGATCAAAAGATGACACTGGAACATGGGGAACTGACCTCAAAAGTGATCGCAGCAGCTATCGAGGTGCATCGTCAGCTAGGGCCAGGCTTTATTGAATCCATATATGAACATGCTCTCGTCGTGGAGTTGCACAACCGGGGACTGAAGGTGGAACAGCAGGTTGAAGTGCCTGTAGAGTATGAGGGAGTCGAAGTAGGACGACACCGGCTTGACCTTCTGGTTGAAGAAACGATCGTGGTAGAACTCAAAGCGATCAAGAACCTGGAAGCTGTTCATTTTGCCATTGTGAAATCGTATTTGAGGGCAGTTGGAAAGGAGCATGGATTGCTTTTGAACTTTGCAAAGCCTACGTTAGAGGTAAAGAGGGTGATATCCCAGAGANNGCCAGAACCTTTCCTGGTTTCCTGGCTTCCTAATAGTTCAAAAGCCTCTCGCTTTAAGTGGGTAAACCCGAAGTCGAGCTTGCCTACACGGGAGCATCTCTTGACAGGTTGCCCACACTGAATAGAGAAGAACCAAATGTAATCTTGCTGCCTTTGCAAAAGGAGGTGCCAGAGGTGGATGCTGAAACGATCGTCGGGATCATCCCCGACCTTAAGCACAAGAAGGGGTTCTTGAAGTACGAAGCGTGTAACGTGATCGTCACCAACAATCGACTCATCGTTGCCCGCATGACAAAACAGATGCGAAAGGCTTTAGCCGACACATCAGCAGAGGAGAAGTATCGTGGTATGACAATCGAAGACATACTTTCTGAGACAGAGGGTAACTTCGCCATCGAGGCATCCGAGATCAATCGCCTTCGCGTGGAAAGGGGCGCTGGTGGCGACATCGACACATCAGGAGGCCCTGACCGGCTGATCATCAAATCGACCGCTGGGAAGCACGTCTTCACCTTCGGTAAAAAGAGCATCTCGGCCAAGGAGGCCAAAGTGATCCTCAAAGAGGCGTTTGGCGAGGTCGTCAAGTAGATCAAAGACAGTACACTTGGCTTACCCTCCCCAACGCAGCTCAACGGGTTTTGTAATCCTCATCACACTGGGGAGCTTGGCAATTCTCACTACCAAGGGGTATAAACTCAAGTGATGAAGGATAAAGCAATATTCCGAAGCTACCTGAAAACTCTGCATAAGATCATGTCGCAGGGCGATGCGCGAGAAGAGAGTTTTTATTCTGCTCTTGAAGCCCTGTTCAACGCATATGCAAACGCAAGCGATAAGGCCCACATTCACGTTACAACGCTTCCAAAGAAGACCGAAGCGGGATACCCGGATTTCCGTATTTGGGACGGGAAACAACACAGCGTCGGCTACATCGAAGCCAAGCACCCCAACGAAAGGAACTTACAGCTCGTTTCGGAGACCGAGCAGCTTAAACGTTATCGACATACCTTTCCCAATCTGATCCTCACCAATTTCTTCGAGTTTCGCCTCTACCGAGATGGCAATCTCGTTGATACCGTGCAGATCGCGCGACCGCTGATCTCGACAAGGCTTGAAAAGGTGCCACCTCTGGAGAAGGCCGATGAATTTACAGAGGTATTAGAAAAGTTCTTCGCGTTCTCGCTTCCCAAGAGCTATTCTGCTGAGTCGCTTGCTACCGAACTCGCAAAGCGGACCCGCTTCCTGCGCGACGAAGTAATAAGCCAAGAGCTTGTGCAGGAAAAGGAGCGAGGTACCGGTGACCTTCTTGGCTTCTATGAGGCCTTTCAAACCTACCTGATCGGTGGTCTGACTCACGAGGATTTTGCTGACCTTTATGCGCAGACCATCACCTACGGCCTGTTCGCCGCTCGCGTGCGCGTAGGTGAGGGGTTCAATAGGCGTGCCGCGTTTGACGCCATTCCTCATACGATCGGGATTCTGCGCGATCTGTTCCGGTTCATCTCCTTGGGCGATTTGCCAACTGCTCTGGAATGTAATGTTGATGACATTGCCGAGGTCTTGGCTATTGCCGATGTACAGGGCATCTTGCATCGCTACTTCCACTCGGGGGGTGAAGTAGAGAAGCTTACTACACCCCCCAAGGGCAAGGGTGCCGACCCGATCGTTCACTTCTATGAAACCTTCTTGAAATACTACGATCCCAAGGAGCGCGAGCGCCGCGGGGTGTACTACACCCCTGAGCCTGTGGTCTCCTATATCGTACGTTCGCTTCATGCGATCCTGAAAGAGAAGTTCGACAAGCCTGACGGTCTCGCCTCAGAGGGAGTGACGTTGCTCGATCCGGCTGCGGGGACGATGACCTTCGTCGCCAAGGCCGCTCAAGTCGCCGTGGACGAATTCGCCGGAAAGTACGGCGAAGGCAGCCGCGAGAGTTTCATCCGCGATCACATTCTGCGTAACTTCTACGCATTCGAACTGATGATGGCTCCGTACGCAGTGGGGCACCTCAAGATGGCCTTCTTCCTTGAGGAGCTCGGCTACAGGCTGAAGCCAGAGGAACGTGTCAAGTTCTACCTCACAAACACCCTGGAGACAGAGGAATTGGCCGAAGCCAAGCTTCCTGGGCTCTCGTCATTAGCTGAGGAGTCTCACAAGGCGGGCAAGGTCAAGAAGGAGATACCCATTCTGGTCGTCCTGGGAAATCCGCCATATTCGGGTATCTCATCCAACACGGGAGAATGGATCACCGCACTGATCGAGGACTACAAGTACGTGGACGGAAAACATTTTGGCGAGAAGAAACACTGGCTTCAGGACGATTACGTTAAGTTCTTGCGCTTTGCAGAGTGGAAGATCGCCCAGTCCGGCGAGGGCGTTGTCGGCATGATCACCAATCATTCCTATCTTGACAACCCCACCTTCCGCGGGATGCGTTGGCATCTGATGCAAACCTTCAATGAGATCTATGTGCTTAATTTGCACGGAAACTCTTTAAAGAAGGAACGCTGCCCGGACGGCTCCAAGGACGAAAACGTGTTCGACATCCGCCAAGGCGTAGCGGTTGGTTTTGGTATGGAAGTGC
>DQCH01000067.1 GCA_003545155.1 Candidatus Acetothermia bacterium | reverse complement strand
TCAGGGATTTGGAATTAGGAGAGTTCTTCTGCGGCGAAAGATTTAGCATCGGAAGATCCCTTTCGTTGCGAAAGACGAGCCAGAGGCTCACTCAACAGATGCGCAATTGTATTGAGTGAGGCTAGCAGAGTACGTCACGGATGCGGTTGATGAGTTTTCCTACCAAAACGTGGCAGCACATTCAAAAACAAAGACCACGCCCTCCTACCGCCAAGTCACCTTTCAGCCGTGGTTGGGTCAATGACGGCCCTTATCTGCAATATGCGGTTAGCTGGAAAAGGGGGTGCGGTGGGAAAGTTGCACCATCTGATGTGCTAAGTCGAGAGCGGCCAATCCGCCGCAATCTTTAGAACCTTAGGTTTTGCCTGTACCGATCCTGCGCTCACTTTCCCGCAAGTCAGTAACGGCTCTCTTTCTTCGGTTGTCTCGATTCACTTGTCAATGACCGCCATTGCCTCGCGCTGCCTCAAACACACCGTTTTTGTATCACAATGTACGGCGTAACACTTAATAATTGAACAAACCGGTCGCTTAGCCGCGCGTTAATATTATTAGATGGGGATGGTTTAGACATCAACCGCGGGGTAGCCGCAGCGAGGCTAGCTTTTAAACGGCGGGAAGAGACTCTTAAGTAAGAATTGCTGCAATTCGTCTAGCTTCTCCAGTGCCGAGGCAATGCGAATGCGGTGCTGGATTGGGAAGGGATCTGGGTGCTTACCGACGATCTTGGTCAGGTCAATTGTGGGGGCAGGGTCGGTTTTTCGTTCCTCCTTTTTCAAGGATACGTAGTTCAATGCCTTCCTTGCTTTGAAGATCTCGGCGATTCCCTCCTCGGTAATATTGACCGCCTCGGCGAGCTCGCTCAGGCTCGGTAACTGTCCGGTTTTTTGCAATAGCCGCTCTTCGGCCGTTTCCATCTGTCGGTTTAAGTCATGTAACCAACGCGGAAACTCCAAGGGTTTGAGCCGGTCGCGGATGTGCTGGCGGATCTCCCCCTTGATTAGGTTTTTGGCATAGTTGTGAAAGCTCTTTTTGTGGGAGAGGTCGACGTTGTAAACGGCGTTTAATAGACCAAGGTAGCCAGCATGAAACAGCTCTTCTTGGGGAAACCCGCTTTGTGGAAAAGATTCCTCAACTACCTCGTCCATCAAGTGTGTGGTCCGTCGGAGGATGTGCTCGCGAATCGCGTCCGTCTCGGTACTGGTGGTGGAGAGAAGATTCAACAGCTCTTCCAGATCAAGCTTGGAGAACCTTTCCTCCGCCGTGCTCATTGAACTCTAGAACGCTAATTCGAAACCGAAGGAGACCTCGATGATCCCCCCGAAATCGAATGCTGCCAGGGTGTATAAGGTAACCCCATAGAACTCAACCTGCGCCTTGATCCACTCCCCGGAAAAGCCTGTCCTATCAAAGGCGGTCAGGCTGGTGAAGGCAACCGGCTCGATCTCGGCTTCGATTGCAAGAAGCTGGCGCTCGAAGAGGAAGGTCCCATCGAAGTCGGTCTCAGCGGTGATGAGAACACAGCCCACCTCGAATGAGACAGCGAATCTCTGGCCGGAAAAGACTACCGGGAGCACCGAGGGCGTCTGGGGGGCAGTAAAGCTTGTCCAGGAAGTGAACTGAACCCCACAAATCTCTAGGTCCAAGATGAAGTCAAGCCCACTGATGGAAAAGCTGTTGTCAAAGGCCATTGCGGTGAGGAAGGAAAGGCTTGGCTCTTCAAACCAGTAGCCGAACTCGAAGACTTCCTTAGCAAATCCGGTCCAATCAAGCCACGTACTGCTGCTTGAAAGCAGGCCACAATAGTCGACCTCCAGTCGGACGAGCTCCTCCTCAAAGTAGAACCCAGGCTCAATCGTTACCTTCAAAGCCAGAGAGGGGGCGAAGAGGAGATCGAGGTGAGAGAAGAGGTAGAGGAGGTCGTGGGAGAAGGGGGCCTCCACACCGCCAAGGACGTTGACTAGGTCGCCCGCCCCGAAACCGGTGAGAGTGGTGATGGAGAAGCCGCAGATTACTCCGCTGCTCAACTCGAGGACAGCACCCATGCTGTAGCTAGGCGACTGGGTACCGATGTCCGCCAAGATGAGATCAAGCCCGACCTCCACGCCCACGATCTGTGCGTCGACGCTCAGCTGGTTCCAACTGAAATAGGGATCAAAGAGGATATCGTCGGCGATACTTACCGCTCCGAGATCGACCTCTACGTCGAACTCCTGCGAGTGAAACCCGGTTAGCGCAAAAACGGTCCCAGATTCGAAGGTGAAACAAGCTACGCTGAGCGATAATGTTAAGTCAGATTCAATGTCATAGGACAAGGGGATAGGGATAAACGTAATCTCAAGTCCTACACTACCCGAGAATTCCGTCTCCTCGGCCAGGGTGAACCCTCCTGTTGCTAGCATCACAAGCAGGAAAGTGACCCCTAAGCGGACGCACATCCGTGGCATTGTGACCTCCTTATATTACGGTACAGAAGCCTACTAGAAGAGAGCTCTTGGGAAGAGGAAATCAGGGAAAGGAGAATCGTGGCTTTGTCCGCTGGAAGGGGGACAGGTGTCGGTGGAGTAACGCTCGCTTTAAGCTTTTTGATCCTCAAGCGAAGGTGAGTGAGCCAATCCCGTGAGTCAGGAGGGTTTTGCGGTTGACATTCCTTCCCCCTTGTGATAGCGTCGAGTTTAACGGTCGATATGAGGGGGAAAACAATGCGCAAGCAGATCCTTTTCGCCGTCGGTGCGGTTGTAATAGTGATCGGCATCTTCATCGGTTGGTACCTGTTGACCCAACGGCACGTGGGGCGCCTGATAGCTCAGGGGGAGCGTAGTAACATCATGCTGCTCGGTTTGGATAACGTTGAAGGAACGAGTCGGAGCGACACTATGATGGTGTTAAGCGTGGCTGAAGGGAGCGATGTTGCTCTCTTATCGCTGCCGCGTGATCTGCGGGTGAAGTTTGAGGACGGCAAGTTTCATAAACTGAACGCTGCCTACTCGATCGGAAAAGCTGAACTTGCTTGCAGGACTGTCTCCGCTCTTCTTGGAATCGAGGTGCCGTTTTACATCACTGTCGACTACGCGGGCTTTAAGCGGTTGATCGATCAATTTGGCGGGGTGACTCTTACCGTGGAAGAACGGATGGTCTACGACGATGAACGGGCCGATCCCCCTCTGCATATTGATATCCAACCGGGAACACAGACCTTTAACGGGAAGACTGCGCTTGACTACATCCGATATCGCGGTGACAACGGTGATATCGGGCGGATCGCGCGGCAGCAGAAGCTGATCCAAGCTATCCTGGAAAAGGGGTTCCAGTATCAAGACCTTGGCACGATTCGTGACTTGGTAAAGACGGTCCATCCCTACCTGCACACCGACCTTTCCTTGATCGATTTGTACGATTTGGCCAAGCTCTTGCAAGGGTTGGAGTCAAGTCAGCTAAATACGGCGACTGTTCCGGGCATCCCCGTGGTGATCGATGAAATTAGCTATCTGGAACCGCAGGTTGTAGAGATGGAGCGGCTCGTCGCCCGGATGATTAAGGGGATTGACCTGCTTACCCCTGATGAGATCAGCGTGGCGGTGTTCAACGGAAATGGGGTTCGTCTAATGGCCAGTAACACCGCTGACTATTTGCGCAAGCGCAGCTTTCAAATCGCAGGGATAGCCAACGCGGAGTCCTTCGACTACGAAAAAACGTTCATCGTTGTCTTGACGGAAGAGGCGAAGGCATGGATTTTGTTCGAGGCCCTTCCAAGTAAGGCAACGATCGTCTTTCCAAGTGAGTTCGAGCCGCATTACGCCGTGCTGGAACCACTAGCCCCCGAGGGGACCGATCTGCTTCTGATTGCTGGTTCTGGGTTCGAGGTTGGGGATGGATGAAGGAGCCCTTCTACATGCGGCGATTGACCTGATCGCGGAGAAGAAGGGGCAAAGAACCGTCGTCATTGATTTGCGCGAGGTTTCTATCCCCACTGGTTACTTTGTGATTACGGCGGCGGACAACCCGGCACACGTCAAGGCGATCGTTTCTAACCTGATGGAGAAGTTCCCACAAAAGGCACTCCACCGAGAGGGGGTCTCTGAACGACGCTGGGTCGTTCTCGACTACGGGGAGATCGTGATCCATGTTTTCTTAAGTGAGACACGTGACTTTTACGACATCGAATCCCTGTGGGCCGATCGGATTGTCGAGATGGAAGCGCCTACGTCTTGACTCTCTCGTAAGCATTGGTAGTTGTTGAATTTGTGAGTGTGATCCGCTGGTCTTATTACACCCTCAAGCTTTGGGTGAGAAAGGTCAACCCATCACTTTTTTTAATTTTCTCTGTTGCGGAAAACTCCACTACGCGCCGTTTTTCAAAGGTCACGGTACGTAAGGGATCATGGTAAGTCCAAACGGATGTAACTTTGACGGTCGGCCGAGGTTCCCCAGGGATTAGGATACGTGTAGTAGTTATTTGATCTGGTTCCCCCCACGCCTGACGGACTTGCTCCTCTGTCATGTTAAGGAGTATGCGTCCTTCTCCTATCGCGTGTTCTACTGTTTTTCTGGCCGAGTCTATCAGGAGTATCCCTCCATAGACCACTACAGCACAGAAAAAGGCTGCTAACAATATCCGGCTCAGTGTATCTTCCATTGTATGTCCTCCTTTCTAGGACGTTAACATCCGCCTCAAATCGCGTGCTTGCAGCTTTCCTTCACTAAAGTTAGTTTCCGGTATGCCCGCTTGACCACTCTAACAACTACTGGGGGATCAACGCAACAGGGGTAGTATGAAGGAGCTTTTCTCAATTATCGAGCCCCTTGCCGTACTCTAGACTGTTTCGACTCTTCCGGAAAGAGACAGGCTGTATTGCATTAGGTAACTCCTGGCATCGTCTAGCTACGTGAGTAGGGAGCCTCGTTTATAGGGGATGTCCAAATCCTTACTGGATATGGTATGCTTGAGCATAAGGAGGTGTCGAATGAAAAAAATGGCTCGAGTTTTATCGGATGTTCCCCTGCCTTGAGATTGGATCACGCAGGCGCAAACCCTCATCTGTTGCCAGTTTTGCGCTGGGCTGACAGCTTTCTCTTAGTGGGCACGCTTGCCTTTGTCCTACTGGCGAACACCTCAAACAAGGCCGCTTTCGTGGCTTGAATTATCGATGCCCACAGTGACTACATAGTACAACTCGCTAAGACAAAAAACAAGGAGTGTTTGTTGGT
>DQCH01000130.1:529-2839 GCA_003545155.1 Candidatus Acetothermia bacterium | reverse complement strand
CCACGCTAAAGTGGGAAGAGCCACGAAGGATTTCCCCTTTGCCACCCCACCCCGGCGTGGAAACATGATTATTGGGGCTAATACCAGCACCATACCGAACGTCCAGACAACCCATCCGATAATGAATAATGCCAGATAGAAGCTCGTTTCAAGAACTCCTGCCAAGATGAGAGGATTAACCGGGAAACAGACGATTCCCAGGATGGTCATGAGCGTACTCCAGAAGATGTTCCCCTTCGTCCATTTCTTTGCTACCATATTCTCACCCCTTTATCCTCTTTCACCTACGCCCTCTACGACCAGCCGTATCACCCCAACCACGAGATTCATTGCTCCCCGACCACGCGGGCCTGAGGCATACGTCAGCTACATCTTCTCGACCGGGATCTGCACCTCCGTAACATAAGTGCTTGGATTGCTACCTGACCCTGGACCGCGCAGGTAGACATCTCGGTTAGGGCCGGAAATACGATAGCCGTTGGTCCCGATCCAGGCCAGTAGATCAATGTAAACCTGACCCAGAGCCTCGTGGCTGCCATGGTGGACAGTGCAGGCCATCGTCTCCACCGTAGGTAACTCATAGACTTTCACTCGCCCTTGACTCGGCAGTTTCACGTCCACCGGCACAGGTTCACACACTTCTGCGTCCACATCCCGTTCTTTGTACTCTTCGTCATGGTAAAGAGTAAAGCAAGGCCCTACCGATTTGACTTTATGCTCTGCTAAATAGGCGCATAGCCCGTCCCAGAGTTGTCCCTGCTCACTGTAGCTGGGGATCACACCACGCACCGCAGCAACTCTTTGTGAGCTGGCTTTCTTGATCACTACATCACGAGTTATCATTTCCCCCCCCTTTTTTATCTGTTTAAGACGCCACTCGACGCGCGCTAAGCGTTCCTGCTCCTCTCTGACACTCTCCTGAAGTTCGACCCGCTTCAGGCGGAGCATCCCGCGGATCTCTTCCACTGACAGGTCACCATCGAGGAGTTGACTGATCTGGACAAGCGACAGTCCTAGATCCTTAAGTGCAAGAATGCGATGAAGCCGTGGGAGCTGCTCTACGGAGTAACTGCGATACCCCGTCTCCTGGTCGACCTTTGCCGGCTTGAGCAAACCGATCTCATCGTAGTAGCGCAGAGTCTTCACCGGTAACTGACAAAGCCTAGAAAACTCACCTATCTTAAGCATCGCTCTCACCCCTCAGACACATTAAGTACTTAAAAGCCCGCGGCCCCTCACTTATACACCCTCCACCAAGTGGAGAGTCAAATGAACCTGTCAGTGGCGTTTTCCCCTCTCAGAGGATTAGGTACATTGAGCTGTTTATGTGGTCGAGAAACAGCGTACCGATCAGATCATTGTAAAAGTAGAGAAGGACTAGTCGGCGGCGAACGAACCACCCTATGCTCACGATGAGGCTGCAGGGGCAATCGATTCATGAGAAGAGGTTTTGCCCAAATCATACTTAAGGAAATCACTTAGAAACTGGAATTGGATTGCAAAGCTGCTCCAACCATGGGCGGATTGCGATCGTACTCCATTAAGCGCTTTGTCCCTTAACCAACAAGACATTTTTCAATAAGTCAAAAAACAAGATCTAACCCAGTTTTCCCGTCACATTTCCACCGGTGATTTTCCCCCGATCTACACGCGCAGCGCGTCGAGAACGATGCGGACGATCAAGAGCGCCCAGCCTACGATGATCCCGATCCAGATGATCTTTCGTGCGGCATCGAGCAGCGCAAATAGCAACAGGATCCCCGTGATAAGGCCCAGATAGCCGACCGGCTTCTCCAGGTCGTGTGATACTCGGTCTCCGGTGATGAGGTTGAGAATATAGACGATCCCCTGCCCGATGTACGTGGCCGTGCTGTCGATGTAGGTGAGGGCCAATTCCCCTGCGCTCGTCGCCGTCTCCCGGAGCGTTTCCGTCTCCTGACCGACCGCGCATAGGCCGATCCCCAAAACAAGCGCAGCCACACTAAGAACTATCACTATCCGACTGTTGAACATGGTACCCCCTTTTGTAACACATCATCGACGCTACCATGAGAGCCGAGTTCCTAGAACGACACGCGTCCCCAGTTGTCAAGGGGCGGAAGTCCAGAGAACTCGTTGTGTAAACTCCGGCAGGAACATAAGCCTCATGGAGCTAGGATCACAATTGCTAGACGCTACCAAGACAACCCTATGCTGCTCTGACAGACCGGACCGAGGTTAAAGAGATGGGAAGGAAACATAAAGGTGACCTTAAAGGACGTCGACCTGACAGGCACTATTAGAGATGTTCCCGGGAAGAAGCAACTACGG
>DQCH01000130.1:0-524 GCA_003545155.1 Candidatus Acetothermia bacterium | reverse complement strand
TTCTGCAGTTCGCCCCGAGCAAGGGCCGGGAGATCCACGGCGATCCAGGTCGGTCGAGTGCCCTGGCGTTTGATGTCCTCTTTGCTTGAAATTCCGGTGAGGACGAGCACCGAGTCGATTTTCACATTCTGCGCACCGAGGATGTCGGTCTCCAGGCGATCTCCTATTGCAAGCACGGCGTCGTTCGTCGCCTGTACTTGCTCCAGCGCGATGCGATAGGCGATCTCAGAGGGCTTTCCAACTACCACGTGTGGATAAAATCCCATCGCCTCAATCGCACCTACGATTACCCCGGCCCCTGGTCTTAGCCCCTCTGGAGTGGGAAACGTGCCATCCGTGTTGGTGGCGATGTATCGACCGCCATTGAGAAGAAACCGAAGCGCCTCGGCGAACATGTTGTAATTCACGTTCCAGCAGACCCCCACAACCAGCCAATTGGCCTCCTCCTGTGGGACAATCCGATGACCGGCTAGGCACAGCTCCTTCGTAAGACCCGCCTCACCGATCGTCCACACTTTTGAAGG
>DQCH01000115.1 GCA_003545155.1 Candidatus Acetothermia bacterium | reverse complement strand
GAGGCGGCTGAGGCCTTCGGCTGGTACAACCGCTCCGCTGCGGTCAACCCTTACCTCGTCGAGGGGAAGAAGACCGGTGCCCTCGAACTCGCCGAGCAGCTTGACTGGGAGATCCCAGATGTGGTCCTGGTAGGGGTGGGAGACGGCTCGGTTGCAAGTGGAATCTGCAAGGGGTTCGATGAGCTGCTGCGCCTTGACCTGATCGAGCGGGTCCCACAGGTGATCGGGGTTCAGGCGCAGGGTTCGGCCCCGATCGCAACGGCGTTCGAACGCTACAATGGCAAAGAAGTTGTGATCGAGGACGTTGAAGCGCGGACTGTTGCTGACAGCATCTGTGTGGGGAAGCCACGCGACATAGTAAAGGCGGTCACCTACGTGGCGAGAAACGGCGGACACTTCGTTAGAGTGAGCGATGCAGAGATCGAAGAAGCAATCTTAACTATGGCCAAGCAAACTGGGGTCTTTGCCGAACCGGCCGGAGCCGCCCCATTCGCTGGTTTGGTCAAGCTTGCCGCAACCGGAGAGATATCAGGCAAGAGTGCGGCGGTGATGGTAACGGGAAGCGGCCTCAAGGACGTTGCTGCCGTGCGCAAGATTGTGCAGGCCCCGATCGAGATTGAACCATCGCTTCACGCCGTGAGGGAGCACCTATGAGGATCCAATTTATTGTTAACGGAAGACAGGTGGAGCGCGAGACCAACGCAGAGACACGCCTACTCGACCTGTTACGTGAAGACCTTCACCTTACTGGTACCAAGGAGGGGTGTGGCGAGGGGGAGTGCGGAGCGTGCACCGTGCTCCTCGACGGGCGGGCGGTCAACTCCTGTCTCGTGCTTGCCCCCCAAGTCGACGGGAAAGAGGTGCTTACGATCGAAGGGCTCGCCCCGTTGAGTAAGTCCCATCCGCATCACTCCACGGGGCGAGCCAAGGGTGATGAGCTACACCCAATCCAGCGGGCGTTCGTGGAAAAAGGGGCGGTGCAATGCGGATTCTGCACCCCTGGGTTTATCATGTCAACCTACGCCCTTCTAGAAGAAAATCCATCTCCAAATGATGAAGAGATCCTTTCCGCCCTGGAGGGAAACCTCTGCCGCTGTACCGGCTACACTAAGATCATCGAGGCAGTGCGCTACGCAGCCAAGTTGATGCGGGAGGAGCGATGATCGAAGCGATCGTCCTCGCTGCTGGAAAGGGGGAACGACTGGGAATGATCAAACCTCTGATTATGATCGACGGTGAGCCGGCTCTGGCACGGGTGATCCGCACTTTGAAGAAAGCACAAATCAAACGGATCGCAGTTGTCCTCGGTTACGCTGCTAAAACAATTTTACGCGATGTAAACCTCACTGGTTGCAAAGTCGTGATAAACCAAAACTACAAGAAGGGAATGGCAAGTTCGCTTGCCCTGGGAATCGAGTCGCTCTCGGCGAAGGCGCAGGGCTTCCTCATTCTGCACGCTGATATGCCTTACATCAAAGAAGAAACGATCCGCGCGGTGCTCACCAAAGCAAAGGATGGGGCACAAATCGCGGCTCCAACCTACCACGGACAACGCGGGTTCCCGGTCTATCTAAGCTACTCCTGCATCGTGGACCTTCTACCGACCCTGGTGGGAGAGACTGGAGCGCGGCAGTACATCGCCCAGCACCAACATAAGCTCGCCCTGGTAAAGGTTAATGACCCGGGCTCGATTCGGGACATCGACAGGGTGGAAGATCTCAAGATGGTGGAGGAGAAGCGTGGGCCGACAATACTTGAAGGTTAATTCAATCGGAGAGCTTCTCGAAAACTTAGGTAAACCCGGAGCGATGATTCTCTGTGGGGGAACCGACCTTGTCGTAAAGATGCGTAGCGGTCTCCTTTCCCCAGAACTCCTTTTAGATATCTCCGATCTCCCGGAGCTGCGTGAGATCAAAAAGAACGGTTCAAAAATCGAAATTGGCACTGCGGTGACCCAGAGCGAGCTTCTCGCCTCGGAGATAGTAAGAGAACGCCTCCCTCTTCTAATAACGGTCCTTTCCCAGCTTGGATGCGTTCAAATTCGAAACCGCGGAACCCTAGGAGGAAACTTAGTCAATGCCTCACCAGCAGCGGATAGCGCTATCCCTCTCCTCCTTTACGACGCCGAGGTGATCCTCACAGGCTCGCAAGGCGAGCGCCGGCTAGCAGTCAAAGATTTCTTCCGCGGCCCAGGAAAGAACGCTCTTTCAAATGGAGAGTTCCTTCGTGCGGTCTCAATCCCTCTCCCCAACCCAAAGCTTTACCCGTTCTTCCACAAGATTGGACGGCGCAAAGCGCTCACCATCGCCATCGCCTCCCTGGGAGCATTGCTTCATGTTGAGGGCGACTTGATCCAAGAAGTGCGATTGGCCGCCGGGTCGGTCGCCCCAACACCGATTCGCCTGCGGCGGGTGGAGGAGAGGGCAAATGGAAAACGAGTAACTGCTTCCCTGATTGAAGAAGCGAGAAAACTCGCACAACAATCGGTCTCACCGATTGCCGATATTCGGGCGAGCGCTGACTACCGACGGACTGTTATTGCCGATCTCGTCGCCCATCTATTTGAAGGGGTTCTTCATGTCTGATCTCGTGATCAAAGGCGGAACGGTCGTTACTCCTGAGAGAGTAAGCAAGGCTGACGTTGGAATCAAGGGAGAAAAAATTATCACTATAGGTTCAGGGCTCTCCGGCCGACGCGAGGTCGACGCGACCGGTTTAATCGTTCTCCCCGGCGCGATCGACGCCCACACCCACATGGAGCTTCCCGTGAGAGGAGATCGCTCTAGCGACGACTTCCTCTCTGGGACGATCGCCGCCGCCTGTGGGGGAGTAACGACGATCTCGGACTTCTCCGTCGGATCCGCTGAAACCTCACTCCCCGAGAGTATCGAGACACGCAAGCAGACGGCAAAAAAAGCGGTAATCGATTACACCATGCATGGAGAGGTAATCGGTTGGCACCCGGGGCGCGAGTCGGAGTTTAAAGAGGCGATCGGCCTTGGCGTGAGCACGTTCAAGTTCTACCTCGCCTACTCCCGCTCAGGAAGGATGAGCGATGATGGCGTCCTCTACCGCGCATTCACGGCCCTGGCGCATTACGGTGGAAGAGCGATGGTGCACGCGGAAAATGACGATA
>DQCH01000110.1:573-4986 GCA_003545155.1 Candidatus Acetothermia bacterium | reverse complement strand
TCCCACCCTTCACGGATTCAGGTCTTAGACATCAGACCCCATCCTCTCCAAATTTCCCCGCATCTTGTCCGCCGCCTGCCACAGCGTTTCTTCGAATCCGAGTGTTGCACCGTTGCTGTTTTTCTTACGCACCATCAGCACTCCGATTCCATCTTAGTTTCCATAAGAGACAAAAATGCCCCATGAGCACTCCGCTCTGGGGCCTCAAAACCTATTTCAAAGACTATCTCTGACGACAACCTCACATTCTCGCTATTCCGCTCTGATACGCGGCCACTTCTTCACACACCCTATTCCCTCATCCTCTCCCGTTTGCTCATTCATTGTACAGTATTCTCCCCCGTGAGTGAACACCAATTCGTGCAGCAGCTTGGTGCTCGATTTCTCGGACAGTCTGTGATAGAGCGATTACCGCCCTCCCAATCGCCGGGGGACCTCACTCCTCATTCCCTAGCACCTCCTCTCCCCGCTGCGCCAGTTGTGCCCTGGCCTGCTGGATTGCCGCACGCAGTTTCCGCTCCAGCAATTCTTTAGACGGCAGTTCGGTGAGATACTCAGCCACGTGGATGGATGTCCTGTCCAGCTCCAACAACTCGATCTGTTCATGTGATCCCTCAGCACAGAGGATGAGTCCCAACGGGGATTCCTCGCCTTCTTCGGTCTCGTGTTTCGCAAGCCAGCGCAAGTAGAGCTCCGTCTGCCCTTTATATGCAGCTTTGAACCTGCCCAGTTTCAGCTCAATTGCTACCAGCCGCCGAAGTTTACGATGAAAGAATAGGAGGTCAAGGTAATGGTCTTCGCTGTCGATTACCATGCGCTTTTGGCGGGCGACAAATGTAAAACCACCGCCAAGCTCCAGAAGAAACGATTCCAGTTCGCGCAGGATGGCGGTTTCCAAGTCCCTTTCGCTGTAGGTGTCTTTCAGGTTGAGGAAATCGAGCACATACGGATCGCGGAAGACGAGGTCGGGAGAGATGCGGTTTTCGTCCCGTAATTTCGCAAGCTCCCTTTTCGCCAATTCTTCGGGCTTTTTGGAAATGGCGGTCCGCTCGTAGAGCATGGAGTCGATCTTTTTCCGTAAGGTGCGGACGCTCCAGCGTTCAACGCGGCACATTTCGGCATAGAATTCGCGTTGGAGAGGATCTTTTAAGGGAATCAGAGCGAGAAGGTGTGTCCAGCTCAAATGTCGTATCAGCGATACGACAATCTGTTCATCAGGAAAGACTTCCGCAAACTGAATCATACGCCGCAGGTTCTTCTCGGAAAAGCTGTTCCCATATTCCTGCACCAATTGTCGCGACAGTGATACGATAATCCGCTTGCCGTACTCTGCGCGATGCCCTTTAAGAATTTCTTCCTTGATCCGCTTGCCGATCCGCCAGTAGAGCACGGTTAATCCAGCGTTGACGGTCACAGCCACAGCCGAGCGAGTCTCTTCGATCAACCGCCGGATGTCGACGATCAGGTCCTTAGGAACCGGGAGAGAACCATCAGCTTTTATCAATTCCTTCTCCATTCCCCAGTCCTTTCAGATTCGCCTCGCTGTTATTCCAGTCCGCGCATCAGAACTGCTCAATCGGATCCTTCTCTATGGCCAACCGCAAGAGAAAAAAGGCCCAAGAGTATATTGACCTGGGGCTTTATACTCCACAAAAGACCGTCTTTCAGCCACGCTTTCACAACATCATCGTCCTCATTGATACATGACGTAGTCTCAACTACAAAACATTAGCATTTCTGGAGTCATCGGGCAAGTCAAGCGGCGTGGCAGGTGGCGTTTGTGCAGCAGGGTTTCACGATTTCTCCAACCGATCGCGTTGTGCTTCAAATAATGGTGCAAGAGCTGCGCGTTCACATGGCTTTAGATGGCGGTTTTCTTATAATCATTATGCTGTGAAAAAGAGCGGGGTAAACGAGCTGATCATTGACGGAAGAGGGCTGTCTTTTNNCATGTGACTGTCAAAAAGAGACAATACGGGAAGGGAGTGGTTAAGTGATGGGACTGTCGGTCAGTGAGATGCACCGAGGTATGGCAATCCTCTACGATGGAGAACTGTATGAAATCATCGAATATGAGCACTCCAAGCGAGGGAGGGGTGGGGCGATCGCCCGTACAAAGCTTCGCCATCTCAAGACAGGACGGGTGATCTCGACAACGTTTAAAGGCTCAGAGGAGACTGAATCAGTGTTCCTGGAGTCCCGGTCGCTTCAGTACCTCTATAAGGATGGAGATGCCTATATCTTTATGGGCAATGAACGGTTCGACCAGTTTCCCCTTTCCAAGGAGATCCTCGGCCCCCAGAGCATGTTCATGATAGAGGGGCTCAACATGCTCGGTTACTATTATAAGGATACCCTGGTCAAGGTTGAGCTTCCCAACTTCGTGGAACTGAAGGTCGTGCACACCGAGCCAGGAGTTAGGGGGGACACGGTTTCAAACGTGGAGAAGCCAGCCACACTTAAGAGTGGGGCGGTGATCAAAGTGCCGCTATTCGTCAGGGAAGGTGATACGCTGAAGGTTGATACACGAAGTGGTAAGTATGTGGAGAGGGTATAAGGAGGAAGTATGGCGGAGAGAAAGGTAGAAATCGTCGATGAAGACGGGCGGATCACAATATCAGAGGATGTTATTGCTGCAATTGCCCGCATTGCCGCGGAGAAAGTCGATGGGATCGCTCGCCCCAGTGCTGGCGTCTCCGGTGGGCTAAAGAGCATCTTTGGGGGCGAGGATCTCTCACCGAATATCAAGACGGAACTAACTGAGGACGGTGTTCGCGTGGAGATGAAGATCGCTGTTGAATACGGTTATCCGGTTCACGAGGTGGCGCAGGGTATCCAGGGGAACGTGCAGAAGGATATCGAGGAGTTGGCCGGCGTAACCGTGACCGGGGTCGATGTCTACGTGAAAAAGGTTGTCTCTCCGCACGCTTTAGTGGGCGACAGCGACGAGGAGTGAGGAGGTCATAATGGTGGAAGGGGAGAAAGGGAGCGTTGGCATCTCCAAGGACGTGGTCACGGCAATTGCTGCAATCGCTATCTCTGATGTGGATGGGATCGCTGATCTCCGGACCGGAGAGGGGATCTTCCGGCGCGGAGAGGGGATGAAACGGTACGTTGACACGGAGGTCGAAGGGGACAACGTTAAGGTGACAGTACGGATTGCGATCCTGTACGGGAATCCGATCCATAAGATTGCCAAACAGGTGCAGACGCGCGTGAAGACTGAGATCGAGCGGATGACCGGCCTCCGAGTTAGTGGGGTCGACGTGGATGTGCAACGGCTCGTGGAGTCAGAGAAGGAATTAAAAGAAGAGGAGGAGAAAGAATGACTTTTATTACTCTCCTTTTAGACATTTTTGCCTCGCTTATCACTGCTTCGTTGGGGATCCTCTCCATATTGTGTGCGACTAAGATTCTATTGTTCTCGTCCGCGGTGGACTTCCTTGGATCGGCGCTCGGAGTAGCTCTACAGCTTCTCGTCGGTACATTGCTGCTCCTTGTTGCTCTTCATTTTGTTTTCCTTGTCTACCGATGGAGATCGGTCGCCGCTCGTTTCTCTCAGGAGGGAGAGTGGGGAAAAATTGAGCTTTCCCCATATGCGCTGAGGGAATTCATCAGCGGGATCCTACGCCAGGAGGTTGGAATCGACCATTTCCGCGTACGACTGGAGCACATGGAAGAAGGGATCGCGATTTCAGTACGGACCGCCCTCTCACCACAGGAGAAGGTATCCGAAGTTGGCCGCAGGATCCAGGAGACCCTTGCTCGCCGGGTGGTGGAGCGGACCGGGGTCGAGGTGAAGCAGGTCTCGGTCCTCGTGCGCAGCATACGATCGCATGAGGAGGAGCGTCCAAAGGAGGGTGAGGGGAGCGATGCGAATGCCGATTAACGCTAGGCTTCTCGGGCTTCTGGGGGGGCTTCTCGCTGGCCTCCTTCTCGTTCTTGTCGGCTGGAGGATCCTGCTCATTCTACTTGCCTTTGCCTTAGCTGGCTATCTCGTCGGAGTCTACCTGGAATCGCGTGAGGGTGTTATCCGACGATTGCAGGAGCTGATAACGCGTCTGTTCCGTTCCTGATGCGCCGGCGGGAAGCGCGCGAGTTTGTGCTGAGTGCTCTTTATCAGAGAGAGTTTCGCGATACCTCGCTTAAAGAGATGCTCGCCGAGATTAACCCTGGAGATCAGCGTAGCTACATCGAACGGGTTTTCGCTGGGATCATCGCCCACCGCGACGAGATCGACGCATTGATCTCACAGCGCACTGTTGGGTGGCGGTTTGAGCGGTTGGCCTTCATCGACCGCAACATCCTTCGCTTGGGGATCTTCGAGCTCCTTTACCTCCCGGAAGTCCCTCCTGAAGTAGCGATCGATGAGGCGGTGGAGCTTTGCAAAAAGTACGGGACCGATAACGCGCG
>DQCH01000110.1:0-442 GCA_003545155.1 Candidatus Acetothermia bacterium | reverse complement strand
TGTACTGTGCTTACAATCTCTTCTTTTAATCTCTCTGCTCGTTTGGCTAACTCCCACCGCTTTCTACGGTACTCGCTTATATACTCTTTGTCGGCGATGTATTTGCAATTGATATCCACGTTGTATAGTGCCGATTGTAGGGCGGCTTCCGCCAGATTAACTGAGACAGCAATATCACTTACGGCGTTGGGGTTGCCGATCTGCGGTAGTCTTCGGTCTAAGGTAAGGACGCGAAAGCACGCCTTCGCGGCGCGGTAGGGGACCTCGTTAGCACGCTTAAGGGCAGCCTGAAGTTGCTCCTTTCGCGCGGATTTTTCTTCGCTCGTCCCTTTGGGCAGGCGGTAGCAGGCAACCACTGCATTATAGGCCTGGATATCCTCATCAACCGCGTTCATCAGTTCCTCTCGCAGCTTAAGGGCCCCTTGGAGAACGGCCTTTACTT
>DQCH01000099.1 GCA_003545155.1 Candidatus Acetothermia bacterium | reverse complement strand
AGGCGGCGCAGCTTGTCATCTCCAAGGGCGCACAGGCAATCCTCGCCGGCGCGTTCGGCCCGAATGCTTCAAACGTCTTTTCCCAGGGGGGGGTGCAAACAATTCCTGCCCACGGGACTGCGAAAGAAAAAGTTCTCGAGTTTGCTGAGGGACGGCTCCCCCGGCTGCCGGTCCTACCGCGGCGGCGTTCGCGGGTCGGGGCATGGGAACCGGAGGTGGGATGGGAATGGGCCGCGGCATGGGAATGGGCCGCGGCATGGGAATGCCTGGCATGCCCATGTCAACTCCGCCGGCTGCTCCGCCTCTATCGACGGATGCGATGGCCACCTTGACCGAACAGCTACGCTCACTTACGCTCAAGCTACGACAGCTAAACGAGCGCATCGACGCACTCGAAAGGAAGGATAAGAAATGAGAGTTTGCATCACTTCGGATGGACAGGGACTTGACGCGCCGGTCAATCCAAGCTTTGGACGGGCCCCCTATTTTTTATTCGTTGACGAAGAGACGCTCGCTACAGAAGCCGTGAAAAATGCGCCTGGGGCCCATGGTGCCGGCGTACAGGCAGCACAGACCGTCGCTTCGAAGGGCGCAAACGTTATGATCACCGGGAACGTTGGACCAAACGCCCATCAGGGACTCACCGCTGCTGGGATCGAGATCTATGTCGGAGCAAAGGGCACGGTCAAGGAGGCACTTCAAGACTACCGTGCTGGCCGTCTCACCCGCGCCGATGCTCCCACAGCAGGGGGACATGGAAGGAGGATGGTATGACGAAAGTCTGTGTACCGACAGTGGGAAGCGGCGGTCTCGACGACCTGGTCGGCGAGCACTTCGGCCGCGTCCCTACCTACACAATCTATAACTCCGAGACGGGCGAGGTAGAGGTAGTGGATAACACCTCGGAGCACACGGGAGGAACCGGCCTTCCCGGAGAGATCCTCTCACAGTTGGGAATCGATGTTCTTTTGTGCAGCGGCCTCGGCCGTCGGGCGATCGGGATCCTGAACCAAAACGGGATCGAAGTCTGCGCCGGCGTTTCCGGGACGGCGCGCGCGGCGATCGAGGCGTGGAAGGGAGGGAGTCTCTCGAAAGCCTCAGATAAAGACGCCTGCCAGAAACACGCGTTCCACGATCGCCATTGATGCGTATCGCCATTGCCAGCGGAAAGGGCGGAACCGGTAAGACGACCATTGCCGTCAACCTGGCCCTCTCCCTTGTCGAACGAGAACCGGTCCAGTTCATCGACTGCGATGTCGAGGAGCCGAACGCACACATTTTTTTAAAACCTCGCATTGAGCAAGTACGTTCGGTGGAAAAGCTCCTTCCGGAGGTGGATGAATCCCTGTGCAATCAGTGCGGGGAGTGTGCCAAGGCCTGCGAGTTTAACGCCATCGCCGTCATCGGAAAGAAGGTATTGGTCTATAACGAACTCTGTCACGGCTGCGGGTTGTGCAAGATGGTCTGCCCAACCGGGGCGATAAGCGAGGTCCCACACGAACTCGGGGTCGTAGAATCAGGGGAAGCACGCGGATTTCCCTTCTCTCGCGGGTTACTCAACATCGGCGAGGCTATGGCTACCCCGATTGTCCACACATTGAAGGAAGGGCTTGATCCTGACCGTCTGGCGATCCTCGACGCACCGCCGGGGACCGGGTGCCCGACGATCGCTGCACTGCACGGGGCCGATGTCGCGCTGCTGGTCACCGAGCCGACCCCGTTTGGCCTGCACGACCTCAAGGCCGCGGTGGGAGTCGCCCGCTCGTTAAAGCTCCCGATCGCCGTCATCATCAATCGCAACGGGATCGGTGATGATCGTGTAGAGCGCTACTGCAAACAGGAGGGGCTACCGATCCCGCTTCGAATCCCGTTTGACCGTGAGATCGCCGTGCTTTACTCGGAGGGAACCCCACTCGTCGACGCTCTTCCGGCCTGGAAGGAACGGTTCATTCACCTCTACCATGAAATCATCTCGCAGGTGGGCGAAGGCGCTGCCTCCGTAGCGTCGGGCTTCATGCCCGACGATCTGAACAGACGTCGCACACAAGGTGCGACGGTACACGCTGCCGAGGATGTTCCCGCAGTGGACATTGGGCCAAATGAGGGGCCAAAAAAAGGAGAGGCGGGATGAAAAGCGTTCTCTTCCTTTCGGGAAAAGGTGGGACCGGGAAGACCTCCCTCGCCGGGGCGTTCGCCTTCTTGGCGAAGGAGAAGGTCCTCGCCGACTGTGATGTCGACGCGGCGAACCTACACCTCTTGCTCGATCCAAAAACCACCTCGGAAGGAAACTTCCAAGGGATTAAACTCGCCGTTAAAGACGATGAGAAGTGCATCTCCTGTGGCAAGTGCCGCGAGGTCTGCCGCTTTCAGGCAATCGACGAGAACTTTACCATCGATTCCTACATGTGCGAGGGGTGCGGGGCCTGTGCATACGTCTGCCCGGTCGATGCGATCACCCTCTTACTGGTCGATTGCGGGCGCTGGTACACCGCGCAGAGCAGGCTCGGCCCACTTGCGAGCGCCGAGCTCTATCCAGGAGAGGAGACCTCAGGGAAGCTCGTCTTTCTGGTCAAGGAGAAGGCGGCCGAACTAGCTAAAGAGACAAAAGTAGAAGCCCTGTTGATCGACGGGGCCCCTGGGATCGGTTGCCCGGTGATCGCCTCGGTGAGCGGAGTAAGTGTGGTCATCCTCGTCACCGAGCCAAGCCTCTCTGGACTGCATGACCTTGAGCGAATCCTTGGGGTAGTCCGTCACTTTAGGATTCCGGCCTACCTCGTCATCAACAAGGCTGACATAAACGAGAAAGTTTCAGAAAAGATCGAGGCGTTCGCCGTGCAGGAGCAGCTCCCGGTGCTCGGACGGATTCCCTACGACCGAAAAGTAACCGAGATGATGGTCGTTGGAAAAAGTGCCGTCGAGGATGAAGAGAGTCCAGCCGGAGCGGCGATGAGCGTGGTTTTTGAGCGCTTTACGGAGGTCTTTCGTGATCATTGATGACCTGTTGGCGGAGGTGCGGCCAAAGCTCGCCGATCGGGTGATCGCCGATGTACGAATCGGCCTGGGATACACCGCTTTATTGCTTGACGATGGGGGCTGTGGCCTTTCAGGAACGGTGAGCGAGGGGGCACAGGGCTGCTGCACCCTTCTAGCTCAGGCGGGGGAGCTAATCGGCAAGTCAGCCTTGGAGGTGGCGGAATACGCGGCCTCGTCTGACCCAGTTGCTTCCTCTGTTGGACTCGCAACGATTAACGCCGTTCTGAACCGGCAGGGAGAATCAGGACCAAGCCCGCTTGAGCTGCTACCGATCGACAACGCACGGGTGGGAATGGTAGGCTACTTTGAGCCATTTATTCCTGAACTCCGTCGGCGATCAAGTGCGTTGTACATCTTCGAGCGGCGGCCGCTCTCCGAGGAGGCTCTTCCCGATTGGTCGGCCGAGCGGCTCCTCCCTACCTGTGATGTTGCGATCATCACCTCACTAACGCTCGTCAATGATACTCTCGACCATCTGTTAAAACTCGCGCAGGGTGAGGTCGCCTTGGTCGGACCGACGACACCGCTGTCGCGGGTCTTCGCAAGCCATGGGGTGTCGCATCTTTTTGCCACAGTGGTTACCGATCCGCAGAGGATTATGACCATAATTAGCCAGGCCGGGGG
>DQCH01000140.1:1398-2935 GCA_003545155.1 Candidatus Acetothermia bacterium | reverse complement strand
TCCTTAAACCCTAGGATCTGAACCGTGTAAATTCCAAGTGGGGGCCTAGTCCTTACTTGGATAAATCCGCGTAAGATTTCCTGAGCGACACGGGATGTACCTCCGCTTTCGGACAGGTTATATTCCACGTCCTGCTCGAACTTGGACATCATGCGTTCCATGAGAAACGGCTGGAATTCAGGCATCTGCTTACTCCTCCTTCACCCCTTTTCTGTGATACCACCCATATCATAGGAGAGCCATTTAGTTGCAGCAAATCCTTATTCTGGGGCCTGAGGATCAGCTGAGATGTCGAGGATCAAGCTCTGAGCCCATATTCGCACGTTCGTTGGTTGCTCTTAAATAACACGTCGGCTATTGGCTCGCTAATCCACCCGTGACCTCTCCGCCATCGATTACGAAGGCCTGTCCCGTGATGAACGAGCAGGATGAGCCGGGCATCCAGTGAAAACACTGATGATTATGCATCTGGTACACCCGAGATAACTTGAACTTCTCTACTCCATGCGACAGAAAATTGCTCTTCTTGCGAAGGCGCTAGACGATTCCGATAGCAGAGGTCCTCGGATAGTTTGTTTCAGCCTCATGGCAACACCCCAAACGCCGGTGGGAGCTCAGTACAAACGACACGGAGCACAAAAAAGCAAAGGATGAGACAGGAAACGCTGTTGTATAGCTACTTTCAGGTACATGCTCCTCGGGGAGGACTCGAACCTCCAACCATTCGGTTAACAGCCGAGCGCTCTACCAAATTGAGCTACCGAGGAATGCGTCTTTATTCTATCGGCCTGCTAAGCCTTCGTCAACTTTCTTAAGCCGCAGCGTATAAGAGCTGGTGAATGACTTTTGATGCCTGTTTAAGATCGGTAACGGCAATGTGCTCTCCTGTCGCGTGTGCCGCCTTCCCGCCGAAGCCGAGGACTACCGCGTCGATCCCTCTCCCATTTAGGATAAGAGCGTCCGTTCCCCCTGTGATAACCTGCGTCTTTGGCTCAAGGCCAGCAGCAGCGATCGCCTGTTTAGCCAGTTGCACAACTGGCGCGTCCTCAGAGACCTGCGACGCCTTATACTCCAGATCGACTTTTACCTCGATCTGTGCTCCCATCTCCTTTGCTGCCTCTTCGAAGGCACGGCGCATTACCTCGGCCTGGCGCATGCACTTGTCATGGTTGAGGCTGCGACACTCGGCTTGGATCGTCACCCTCTCCGGCACACCGTTTCGAATCATCCCACCATGGATCGTTCCCACATTGGCGGTCGTCTCCTCATCGATGCGCCCCTCGGGCATCGTAGCAATGGCCTTAGCGGCAACTCGAATCGCTGAGATTCCCTTCTCCGGTTCCATTCCAGCATGTGCCGCTTTCCCTTTGATGTTGATGTCAAGTGAGACGTGCGAGGGTCCTCCAATGATCACCGTATCCAGCTCGTCGCCATCGACGACGAATCCCCTTTTGGATTTAACCATTGTAAGATCGAGGTTCTTGGAACCGAGAAGCCCAACCTCCTCGCCGCGGGTGATCACGATCTCCACTGGCGG
>DQCH01000140.1:0-1348 GCA_003545155.1 Candidatus Acetothermia bacterium | reverse complement strand
ACGGAGCGGATCACCCCGTCCTCGATCACCGGCTTGATCCCTTTCCCCGGCTTCACTGTGTCGGCATGAGCACCGAGGAGAATCGGTTCGGTCTTATCCGATCCTTTTGCGGGGACGTGGGCAATCAGGTTCCCGTAGGCGTCGAGCTCACAGCGTGCTTCAAGCTCCTTTTCTAAGAGGTCCTTAAGGTAGTCAATGAACCGTTCTTCCTCGCCCGACTCGCTGTCGATCTGCACCATATCGCAGAACACTTCAATCAATCGCTCGCTCATGCTCCTCCTTTTGTTACCGTCCTTTGTAATGGCAAGGTCTGTCGTAAGTATAGGTAAACAGCGGTATGACTCCAAAGGTTGACGACGCCGGGGCGGCGATCTATTGTCTCATAGGAAGGCGGTGAAGGATGAGGGAGTTGTTACTGGGCGCAATGGTGATCGGACTCGCTGCGATCCTTCTTACTTGCGGTCTGCGGCTCAACCAGGAAAAGGCTCCTGCGGCGGGGACGGATACACTCAAGCCGCTATCCCTCTTCGAATCGGAGCAAGTGTACCTCCTTCAACTCGCCCGGCGGCACCTCGAAGCAGTGCTCAGCGGCGGGTCCCCCATGGTTGTTGATTCCTCTCACGTTTCCAAGCGTCTCAATCAACACGCCGCGTGCTTTGTCAGTTTGTTCAAAGGGGAACAACTTCGGGGCTGTATGATCGACGACTTCCAGTCTCACGAGCCGCTCGTCAAAAATGTGCGGCGAAACGCTGTGCTCGCTGCCACCGGTGATGAACGTTTCTCACCGGTTACGATAGGGGAACTTGATGCCATCCGCATCGAGATCAGCGTGCTTGATGTTCCACAAGTGCTCAAGTTTGAGGGCCCTGACGATCTGCTCGAGAAACTTCACCCAGGAGCAGATGGAGTGGTCCTCACCACGGAGGCTGCTCTGTCAACCTATCTACCCCATATATGGGAAACCTATCCCGACCCAGCGGAGTTTCTCTCTCATCTATGTGAAAAGCAGGGAGCAGCCGCTGATTGCTGGAAAAGGAATCCGCTTCCGCAAATCGAAATCTATCACGTACTTCACTTTAAGGAAGGAGAGTCTCCACATTGACCTTCCTGCCTCAACTCATTACGCTGTAACTACCGAGAGAGGGAGGGCAGGCCCTTGACGAGAAGACTGTACGGGAGTGTGATCTGTTGGGAAGGGTGGCAGTTTGCTGTCCTTTCTTCGGCGGTGGGCGTTTGTCGTATCGATCTTCACAGTACCCTCCTTGCTGAGCTAAGCAGTCGTCTGAGGGTCAGAGTTATCCCGGACGATCGCCGCAATGCCCATATCTTGCAGGAACTTCACGAGTAC
>DQCH01000042.1 GCA_003545155.1 Candidatus Acetothermia bacterium | reverse complement strand
CGGCGTGTGGAGGCGATCACCGCTCGTAGAGGGATGAGGTTCTCCTCGATCGGTTCTGGTTTCTTGCCGCCGAAGAGGACGTTGCGTGTCCCACGAATCTGCACGTATGGAACGCCGTACTCGGTGAGAAGTTGGGAAACATAACCCTGCGCCGAACCGTACATGGAGTCGATCACCACCCGCACCGGTGAGGCGGTGAGCCGAGCCGGGTCAACGAGGGTGCGGACCTTGGCCAGGAAGGGTCCTCTTAAATCCGCCTTCACAATTGCCTCCTCAGGCGAGCGGGGGGGAGTCACCTTATCTGGCAGGAGCCGCTCCACTGCGGAGGTGACCTCACCAGGAGCGGAACCGCCGTACTCCGCCTTGTACTTGATCCCGTTATAGATCGGCGGGTTGTGGCTGGCGGTGAACATGATTCCCCCGGCAGCGCGGCGCTTAACTACAGCATAGGAGAGAGCCGGTGTAGGGACCGACGCATCGGAGATTATCACCGGGATTCCACTGTCGTGGAGCACGCGCGCGAAGTGATAGGCAAACTCGCGCGAAAGGAAGCGCGTGTCGTAACCGATAATTACCCCATTGGCAGCGGACCGGTACGAAGCTCCCCACTCCCGATAGATGGCAAGCTCCTTGCGAGTTTCTGAAAGGAGGAACCCAGCGGTCGCCTGAGCAACGCGGGCAACATTATCGAACGTGAACTCACGCGCGATCACCCCACGCCAGCCGTCAGTTCCGAACCTTACGTCTCCTGCTTTTTGTTCTTCCTCTTGGCTTTTCACCCTGCTCTCCTGCGTGTACCCGCGATTTGATGCTAATTCGCTCCACGTTCTCAGGGAGGATGAGGTCCTCCCGGGCGAGGATTTCCTGCAACAGGTCATAGGGGATAGAGGTTGCCACCCAGATCGAGTCGATGTCGACAACGCCATTTTTCACGGCGAGGTGAGGAATCGCCCGCTCCACTGCCTGTTTGTAGCGGGTGAGCATCTCCTCCTTGGTAAGCCCGTCAGTTGCAGTATTCAATGGTAGAGATAACCTCTTTTCCTTCTCCGGCCGGGATTACAACTCAGAAGTGGATCACCGCCGGTGCTACCTTCCTAAACACGGTCTGCCTTCTTTTTTTAGTTGCACAAAGGCTTCAACAATGATAGCACAGCCCGTCCCAGCTTGTAAAGGCGGGTCGTTTAAGTCTCCTTAGATAGGGTTTTTGTATGAGAAAGGCCGGCATGGTACAATCACTCACTTGTTTGAGGGGGATATTAAATGCGAAAGCTCGCTGCGGCTCTAGTTTTTGCCGCTAGCCTTTGTTTTATTGTTGAACTGTTCGCCTCAGGCGGGCAGGAGCAGCTTCACCCCTATTTGCGGGCTGTTCTTGCCCAAAAGGAGCGGACGAGTACCCTCAACCTTGCGGGACTCTCTCCATTTCTGCAGGTCTTCAACGCGGATGGAGTGATCCTTCCTTGCCTGCCCCTTTTCGGGGGCGTGGGAGAAAAGGGGGAATCGATCGGTGTACTGGTGAAGGTGACCCGTCCAATGTGGGGGGCTAGCTTTCTCGGTTTGCCGGTTGGAATAAGCACGGGGACAATCCTTTGCATGAGAGTCACTTTGGAGGATCTGTTTCTCCTTGCCGCTTCGCCAGATGTCATTTATGTGGAGCCAGCTTGGCGGACCGAGCCGAAGCTTGACCGCAGCCTTCCTGCAATTGGAGTGGATCGTGTGCATGCACAATCTCCGCCGGTGATCGGCGAAGGGGTGATCATCGGGGCAGTCGATACCGGGATCGACTATACCCACCTCGATTTTCGTTATGATGCGGACGGCGATGGGTTTGAAGAGTCCTCGCGCATTCTTTACATCTGGGACCAAACTGGGGGATTCTTCGGGACCTATTATGACAAGGCGCAGATAGAGAGTGATCTTGCCCTTGGGTTCGGCTCAGGGGAGGGTCTCGTGCGCCAAGCAGACACAGAAGGGCATGGCACACACGTGATGGGTGTTACGGCTGGAGATGGTTCATCTTCCCTTGCCGGGTTCGTTGGGGTGGCGCCAGGTGCCGAGCTTATCATGGTGAAGACGCCATTCTACACGTCTGACATTCTTGCCGGGGTGGACTACATCTTCAAGCGGGCGGAGGAGCACGACCTTCCGGCTGTTGTCAACCTTAGCCTGGGAGGGCACTCTGGACCACACGACGGGACGAGCCTGTTCGAGCAGGGGTTGGATGAGCTTGCCAAGGAGCCGGGGCGAGTAATCATCGTCTCGGCGGGAAACGAGGGCGACCGATCGATCCATGTTTCGCATACCCTACACGGCAACTCGTCCACCTTCTCGGTCGATCCTGCTTCGGATTCAGTTGAACTTTCCCTATGGTACCCTGGAGGGTCCTTTTTCACTCTCACCGTTGCCCCATCTACCGGAGGGGCGCTTGTGGTGCTGGCGGGATCGACTGGATATACCAGCACAGCGAGTGGGAATATATATGTGGATAACGCATCAGCTGGAGTAAACCCGAACAATGGCGACAAGGAAATCATGGTTACGCTAAGTGACCTCGTTTCTGGGTCGCCATTGATCTTCACCGTGAGTGATGAGGGAGGAGGGGGACGGTTCGATGGGTGGATTACCTCTACGAACGGGGGGACGATCCTTGGGGGTGATTCTACGCATACCATTGACGAGCCAGGGAACGCTGAGCGGGTGATTACTGTAGGAGCGTTCAACACCAAGGCCAGTTGGCCCTCGCTATCCGGTGAGCAGGACTTCTTCGCTTCGTACCCAGTCGGTGCCCTCTCCTACTTCTCCAGTCAGGGACCAACACGCGACGGCCGCCAGAAGCCGGAGCTGACTGCCCCCGGGGCTTGGGTCGCAGCTGCACTATCCGCAGATAGCACGTCGCCAAGCTATCTCACTCATCCTGACGGCGAGCACACTATGCTCCTTGGGACGAGCATCTCCGCGCCGCACATCAGTGGGGTAGTCGCCTTGATGCTCTCGATCAATCCCCAATTAACCGCTGGAGAGGTCAAGGGGAAACTCATAACAACTGCGGCAA
>DQCH01000041.1 GCA_003545155.1 Candidatus Acetothermia bacterium | reverse complement strand
GTATGAGCCTTTTGCTGGAACAGCACAGAGGTGTTCTTGATTTTGCAGGCTCGCTCCTGGTACCGTCTTCCCAAAAGATAAGGAGTTAAGAGCATGAAGTACGACGTTGCCATAATTGGAGCCGGGCCAGGCGGGTACGTATCTGCAATCCGCATGGGGCAGCTTGGGATGAAGGTTGCCCTGATAGAGGAGAAGGACCTCGGCGGGGTCTGTACGAACCGCGGTTGTATTCCCACCAAGGCGCTCTATTCGGCGACAAAACTGCTGGAGCGAGCGGAAAATGCTAAAGTAATAGGAATCGAATTCGCAGCACCTGTGATCGACCTCGAGAAGCTCGCTTCTTGGAAAGGGGGAGTTGTCTCTACCTTAGTAGAGGGAATCTCCTTTCTTCTCAAGTCGAACGGAGTAACGGTCTATCAGGCGCGGGGAAGACTCGATGGAACTGGGCGGGTCGCTCTCTCTACCGGGGAGATGATTGAGGCGGATCGGATCGTGCTTGCCGCAGGGTCCTCGCCGATCGAAATCCCTGGGTACAGCTTTAGTGATCCTTACGTCTGGTCATCAGACGAGGCCTTGGCTCTTACTGAGATTCCTCAAAGGCTCGTCGTGATCGGCGGTGGGGTGATCGGTTTGGAGCTTGCCACGATCTACAACCGCCTGGGGAGTACGGTTACGGTGATCGAGATGATGCCCGAGATTCTCCCCGGGATTGATCTCGACCGTCGCACGATCGCCACGTTGAAACGCTCGCTCAAAGCCCAGGGGATAAACATCCACCTCAACATGGCTGCCGAGACTTATAAAGAGGGTGCGCAGGAATTGGTGATACAAACAAAGAGCGGTGAGTCATTCGAGGCGGATCGGGTTCTCCTCGCGGTTGGAAGGCGCCCGAATTCTTCTGAGATCGGCTTGGAGACTTTAGGGATCGAGCCCGACCGCCGTGGATTCATCAAGGTTAACGGAAATCTACAGACCTCCGCTCCCGGGGTGTACGCCATCGGCGACCTCGTCCCCGGCCCGATGCTCGCTCACAAGGCCGCAGCAGAAGGGTTAAAGCTCGCTTCTGCCTTTGTCGGTGATGAACTTCCTCTCGATTATGAGACGATCCCCCAGGCGATCTTCACCGACCCCGAGATAGCCTCAGTCGGTCTCTCTGAGAAGCTAGCAAGAGAGAAAGAGATCGACACGGTGGTCGGGCGTTTTCCGTATGCTGCGCTTGGCAAGGCTTTAGGAATGGGGGAGACCGAGGGGTTCTTTCAGGTTGTCGCCGATGCGGCAGACCATTGCCTGCTCGGCGTGCAGATCATCGGAGCCGAGGCGTCAGATCTGATTTCCGAGGCGGCGATAGCCGTGCAAGCAAAACTACCGCTTGAGGCGATCGCCGATGCCGTTCACCCGCACCCCACGCTACCGGAGGGATTGAAGGAAGCAGCCGAAAACGCCCTTGGTAGAGCGATTCATACGGTCAACCGCTAAGGATGAAAGAGGAGTAAGAAACGTCCCCTAAACTGACGCTCGGCTCCTATGGGAGGACAGAGTCAGTTGTTTGATAACACCCGACTGTTTGCGTAGTCTTGTTTTCGGAGGGTGTGATGTTGAAGTTCCTGAAGCAATTACTGAAATTCGTGAAGGAATGGTTTCTTTGGCTTGGAGCAGTATTCTTAGGTTCAGTATGTCTTGTTATCACAGGCATTATTGGAGAGGCGCGTTTCGGATGGGCCGTTTTTCCGGGCAGCGAGGGACATGTCCCAATACTCAAGTTTATCTTGCTTCTCTTAGTGGTCATGTTTGTTGTTGTTATTGTCGTTGTCGGTCCTTTTGCTGTATTGAAAGCCATATGGTCTGCGCGGAAGGCACGCAAGCTCTACATCGAGAGGCTGGAAGACATAATTGACATGGCCTATACAATTGTCTATTGTACCCCTGATGAATACATAAAGGACTCGCTTGAGGATCTCTTTCGGTCTCAAGGAGTTGGACAAAACAATCAGCAAGATCCGTCGTCACAGAACAAGGTCTTCTTCAGACCTGTAATAGACATACTACAAGACTGTCCGGATGGTGATACCTCGGACCCAACATCGCGTGAGCCTTCCTCAGACACAAAGCCAGATTCCTAAAGCAGTGTTGGCTTTTGAGGCATCAGCTTTCCTTCGAGCAGTTTCTGGTCAGAACAAAAAGGGAAAGGTGGCGTGTATTAGTCAGACGAGCTCTCTACAGATACAGCGATGTTCTCCTTAACCAATCCCTTCACTTGGTGATTCCCCTCGATGTGGATGATCGCCGGGATGAAGAAACTGGCAAGCCCGATCGCCATACAGAGAATGCCTGCGATCACGAACCATACCTGGATTCCGAACCGATCGCTCACCGGGCCGGCGAATGCGAGCCCGATGGGGGAGGAGATCGAGAGGAGGCTTCCGAGAAGCGCGAACTGCGCTGCACGGCTGCCGACGTAGGACAACTGCTGTCCCGTCCAGATGGTGAAGAAAGGGGCTTTCCAGCTTGATCGATTTTCTTTCATGTTTTGGATATAGCTTTAAGGTATCAGTGGCCAGGTGACAGCGCTTCCTAG
>DQCH01000120.1 GCA_003545155.1 Candidatus Acetothermia bacterium | reverse complement strand
CAGAACCTCTTCTATGCAGCCAAGGAGGCTTTCGGATACACCTATCCGAACTATGATCCGTTAGTCTTAGCCCGAAGAGTGTGTCAGAGTAGAGGGTGGGAGCTTAATGAGACCTTCTTTTACACCGGTATCCCGGCTCTTGAAGACAACCCGTTCTGGAACCATTTCTGGGCGGCTAAGTTAGCCGTGATGGGGACTCGTGGGGTCCATGTTTTTGGGCGCGAACTACGTTACCGTAATCAGAAGGTCACACTGCCGGACGGCACTGACACATCGGTGCTCGTCGGCCAGGAAAAAGGCATCGATGTCCGTATCGCACTGGACGTGGTAAGGATGGCGCGCGAGCACCGATACGATGTTGCCCTTGTATTCAGTCAGGATCAGGACCTCTCCAAGATGGCTGATGAAGTGAAACAGATATCGATACAACAGTCAAGGTGGATCAAAGTCGCCAGCGCTTTTCCGATAAGTCCCACCTCGCGCAACACACGCGGTATCAACGGAACCGATTGGATCAGAATCGATCGAGCTCTTTATGACGCTTGCCTCGATCTGCACGACTACCGGATGAAGGAGCCCAAGTTGTAGTGGAGATATTGTAACTCATGTTCTCATCCGAGCCAATGATCTGTGAGAATCTGAAAGGGCTGGGGTATGACGGCTGAGAAAAGGAAGTATCCGAGGATGAAGAAGCCGGAAATAGGCCTCCAACAAACCGCTGGAGATATCGGGCAACAAGATGTCTGCACAAACTTGTTTGCTGAGGCCAGGGGCTTGAGGTGCCAGTCTGTCACCTCAAACATTGGCGAGCACGCAATCGAGAATCGAGCGAGGTGGTCACAGATTGTGACCACAACCATCAATCGGGTTCCATGCCGAGGGGGAGAATCCTGTACAATAAGTGAGTAAGTGGGAGAGAATGAGGAAACACCGAATGCAAAGGCAAGAAGACAGTGGGAACTGATTAAATCGTCTATTTGGAGATGAGCTATGAAACGGATTCACGTCACATCCAGGGAAGAAGTGCTGCGCATCTTAGGGGCGGCACTGCCTGAACTGCGAGAACGCTATGGGGTGAGGCGTCTGGCACTGTACGGTTCCTTCGCCCATGGCCAACCCGGGCCGGAGAGCGACGTGGATTTGCTGGTGGAGTTAGAGCGACCACTAGGCTTAGTCTTCGTCGATCTTGTGTATGACTTGGAGCGCAAACTTGGCCGCAAGGTGGAATTGCTTACCTTCGACACCTTGAAGTTCAACCAGGAACATCCACGCTACCAAGAGATCGCCCTTAACATCCAGCGGACATTGACCAATGTCGAAACCCCGACGAGATAAACACTTACGAGGAGTTCGTAAACCGCACGATGGTTCAGGATGCAGTCTTGCGCAACCTGCAGGTGATCGGTGAAGCTGAATTCCGGGGACGCATACCATTATTCCTCAAGGAGCAGCCTGGATTAGGGTCTAAGTCCCTCAAATTCTACCTTATGCTGCCTCGACAGCGAAGAGATGACTCCGACAGACCGGGTTCAAGCCAACGGGACGGGAAGTCCACCAAGGAGGTAAATCGAGAACCAACGACTTGACAAACGGCGCGCTTTCAGAGATGTCTCTTGGATCACTCTCAAGTTCTCATTGTCGATCGAAGAAACCGAGGAAATCATACAGTGCCTGTGGATCCGCACCTCCTATCAGAATGTCTCCGTTGGAAACCGCCTCGTGCGGATCGAGCTTCCCTAGAACCACGTTCTTCCACACCAGGGATTCAGTGATAATCATGAAGGCCGGGTCCTCTGCAATTTGTGGTTGTACCTCCAGTACGCCGTGGCGAAGGTGCATGGCATAGCCAGCAGGCTGTGTGGTGCCGCAAAGATCGGTCAAGTGGAGGCCGACAAGGATGTCTTCATCTAGACATGCGGACGCATTGAGCGATACGGCCTGGATTTCAAACAGGGTATCCATCGGCATGTACCGCACAAGATTGTTGTCAAGTCGGTCGAACCCAACCATCCCAATCGCGATCTGCCCGGTCTCCTCAAGGTACTCGGACAGGAGGTAGTTGCGCGATTGCGCGTTGTACGTTGTCTCGGCAAGCGACAGCATCGCTGCGTGTCGAACGGCCAACGCCCCGTCGTCATCGGGATCGAGTTCGAGCACGTAGTCCGCGAGCTTGAGAGCCCATTCCGCGTTTCCCTCATCCAGCGCCTGCTGAACCTTCTCCGCCAGCGGCCCGACGCCTCCGACCAGGTCGGCCATGTTCCGCGCCTCCTCCGCGAAGGACATTGGGAACATGTCGCGGCACTCGCCGGTGAACCAGCCAAGGTATTGCGAGAAGATCTGGAAGATGTCCCGATCGATTTGACCGTAGTACTCTTGTAGATAGGGATTGTCCGCGAGGTGAGCCGGGAGCTTGATGAGTTCGATGATCTCGGCCGGCACCAGCCCCTGGTTCATGTAACGGACCGTCTGGTCGTGGACGTACTGGACGCCGTCGCGGAAGTCCGTCAGGATCTGATTGATGTTGTGGGCCCCAAGAATCGGCCCGCCACCGTGAATCAGGACCAGGGACTCG
>DQCH01000047.1:1478-3368 GCA_003545155.1 Candidatus Acetothermia bacterium | reverse complement strand
AAGCTCACGCAGCATCTGGCGGCTCGGTACATCAAAGACTACGGGATGGAGGATCACCTGAGGATTTTGCGCGAACGCTACCACGCCAAGCGCGACGCGATGATCGCCGCGCTTGAGAAGTACATGCCAATAGAGGAAGGGATCACTTGGACTCGTCCTGATGGCGGCCTGTTCCTGTGGGTCCGTCTTCCCGAGGTGATCGATACCGAGGAGATGTTTCCCCGCGCCCTGGAATACAAGGTTGCATACGTTATCGGAAGAGCATTCTACGTCGATGGTGGCGGGAAGAACACGATGCGCCTTTCTTTCTCCGTAAACAGTGAAGATGAGATTGAAGAGGGGATTAAACGTCTCTGTCAAGTCGTGCGCGAGGAGCTTGCCGCCAAGCGCGTTGGGCTTGCCGCGTCGTAAAAATTTTCCGCTTTGCAAGGACCGTGTGAATCAAGGCCGGACGCTGATGAAGTAATACGACATCAGCGTCCGGCTGCTTAACTACGAAATACTGTTCCAAAGAGTGATTCCTCTGTAGCGTCGCCGCTTGCCTGCGACGTTCCTCCTAGCGCAGGATGTCAGGGAGGGCTTCGATAAACCTAGTCACCAACCGGACTGTATTCTCAAAGTCGTTCAAGCGCAGGGTGGAGGTCGGCGAGTGGATGAACCGACAGGGGACAGAGACGACTCCGGAGAGGACCCCCGCTCGGGAGAGGTGGATCGCGCCGGCGTCGGTCCCTCCATAGGTGGGTAATTTGTATTGGTACGGTATTGTCGCTTCTTCAGTGACTGCTGCCTGTTCCAATGCTTCGACCATCCGACGGGAGACGATGATCGTGTGGTCAGCGACCGTGATCGCTGGGCCGCGACCGAGGCGGACCGGCTGGTTCTCCTCGGGGATCCCGGGCATGTCCGCCCCGATCGTCCCCTCCAGGGCAAGGGCGAGATCCGGATCGATCTGATAGGCGGCGGTGCGCGCCCCGCGCAGCCCCACCTCCTCACCGATGACAAAGGAGAGGACGAGGTTCACCTTGAGCTCTCTCTTCGCTAGCCGACGCGCCGTCTCGATCATCACCGCGCACCCCACTCGATCGTCGAATGCCTTCCCCGTGACGTAGCCTGAGCAAAGCTCGGTGAACGGGTAGTGGATCGTGAGCGGGTCACCGATGTTTATCCCCATGTCAGCGGCTTCCTGCCGTGAAGAGGCTCCCACATCGATGAACATCTTTTCGAGAGGAATCGGTTGCTTTCGTTCCTCCTCTTTTAAGATATGTGGTGGAGCGGAACCGATCACCCCGTAGCGCTTCTCGCGCGAACGGGTGAGGATTTCAACGCGGTGGCTGGGGATAATCCGCTCATCCCACCCGCCGAGCGGGGCGAAACGGAGGTACCCGTTCTCATCGATCCACTTCACCATGAATCCCACCTCGTCCATGTGGGCGTCGAGCATCAGGGTGAACTCCTCTTTCCCCGTCCGCGTTGCGAAAAGGTTCCCCAACGTATCGGTCTTTACCTCATCGACGTACGGTGAAACAAGGTCCGTGATCCTTTCTCGTACCTCATCCTCAAAGCCGGAAACACCGAACGCATCTGAAAGCTCTCGCAGAAGATCGATCAGTTCCATCAAAAAGCCTCCTTTTGAAGTCAAGGAAGATTATAGAGGCCGGTTTTACTCTTGCAATCAGAGAAAGGAATCGCTATTGGGAGCTTGCTCCAAATGGAGAAGCTATGGCAGTCTATTCGAGTAAATCTTTTCCGCTACTCAGTTTCAAGCCCAAACCCTACCCAAGCCTTTTACCGCAGAGGGCGCTGAGAAATTGAGAGATTGGATGATCGGGAGATCGGATGATTGAGAGATTGGGAAGTTAAATCATTCAATTATTAAATCACTCAATCCCT
>DQCH01000047.1:0-1452 GCA_003545155.1 Candidatus Acetothermia bacterium | reverse complement strand
CGTTCGGCAGGATGTTCGAGAAAGGCGGAAACGTCCTCTGAAATGGAGATCCAGTCAAGCCTCTCCAATTGTTCGCGGACGATCGACCGCCTATTTTGCACTGTGAAAAGGTCTCTCATTTCATGGCGAAAGTATAACAAAAACGCTATTCTTCTGCAACGACATCAGGTAGTGCTTGTCCCGCCAAGCCTGTCGTACTTGTTCCAGCAGCTTCATATCTACATCCTTCCATGCAAGGATCTTCTTGCCGATATTTGTACAGAAACGTGGTGAAAAGGCCATGTCTTCGCAGTTGGCATAATGTAGAGCTCGCAGTATTATGTTGTAGGCTTGCAGACTAATTATTGTTCAGCGAAGGAGGAAAGATGAACGAGATTGATTTTTACGATCACAGCGGAAGTTCAGTTGCCTACACGCAAGACGGAATTCACATCTACACCTTCTCGGGTGAACCGGTTGCCTATCTCGACGGGGACTCGGTTTACTCCTTCTCGGGGGAACACCTCGGGTGGTTTGAGGATGGATTCGGGACAATTCCGGTCATTGCGTGTTTTACACCCACGATGCACAGGGCGGTCCAGTCAAACCCGTAAAAACAGTCAAGCCCGTCAAGTCGGTCAAAAGTGTGAAGCCTGTCAAATCAGTCAAGTCGGTCCGCCCTGTGAAAGCGGTAAAATCCCTCTCATGGTCGGATTTGTCTGGAGAGGATTTCTTCCAGCAATGAGAATCGCTGAACAATCGAATCCAGGCGACACGCAATAGCGCGCGCCTGATTCAAGCCGTTCGATGCAAAAATGAAACACCCAGACCATATCGATGGCCAGCGCGTACGCTTGCATCCCGCAACTCTGGAGGATCGGCAGCAGATCTATCAGGCCCTGGCCCGCTCAGACCTAACTGACATTCTGCTCGGGCATCCGTCGCAGGATTACACCCCTTTGTTGAGCTACGAGGCGTTCTGCGATGATTACAAGCAGTACTACTTCGATGATTCGAATCCAGAAGGCGGACGCTGCTTTGTGATTGAGGTTGATGGACAAGCCATCGGCCAGGTGAACTATAACGATATTGAGAGGGACAAAAACCGAACGGAGTTAGACATCTGGATGTTTGCAGAGCATCATTGCGGCCACGGTTACGGATCTGAAGCCTTGCGTCTGCTTTGTGACTATCTCCGCAGCCAATTCAATGTGGAGGGCTTCTACATCAAGCCATCAGCCAGCAATCCGAGAGCCATCCGTGCATACGAAAAGGCTGGATTCAGGAGGAGTGCTCTGTCCGCCGAAGAAGCACAGGTTGAGTACGGCGAGAAGGACAGTATCGACACTGTCTACATGACAAGGAACATCGAACAAAGCGTTCCAGGCGACGCTTGACAGCGCGCCTGAACGCAGACGGTCGATGGAGTGGGTGCGTAGCGCCTCCCAACTCCCGCCGTTAAATGATGTATTT
>DQCH01000019.1 GCA_003545155.1 Candidatus Acetothermia bacterium | reverse complement strand
AAAATAAAGACCACAGGCATTGCCTGTAGTCGTCTTCTGGCCCTCCCTCTGCTCCTACCTAGTAACTAGGCGAGCGCAGGGAAGCCAGCAATAGTCCAAAAAAAGCGGAAGAAGCCGTTCATCAACCCACTATGTACATGCCTCTTCGCCTCTATCATCTTAAACCCATCATATAGATAACCTCTAAGCTTGTCAAGAGGAACTTACTCCATATTGACAACAAAGGTCGGAGGGGCTATCATTTAGCAAACACCATTGGAGAGTGCTAAGAGCCAGAATGACCCTTCCAGAGAGACAAAGGCTTATCTTGAAAGAGATCGTCGACCGCTATATCCGGCGGCGCGAGCCCGTCTCCTCGAGGATGATCCTCGATGATTACGGGTTACTTGTCAGTTCCGCCACCGTACGAAACGACATGAATGATCTAGAAGCAGCCGGATACATCGAGAAACCGTACGCCTCCTCCGGACGGATCCCGACTAAGAAGGGATATCGCTTCTTCGTCGACTGGCTCCTCGACCTCTCCGAACTGACAAAGAAGGAACGCCTAGAAGTGGTGGAGGCTTACGGTGTGCGCTGCCTGGAAGTGGGAGAGACGATGCGCCAGACGGCTTTCTTGTTGGGGAACATCACCGGCTACGCAGGGTTCGTCATTCCACCTCGCTTGGAGGAAACCCGCCTCGACCGAATAGTCCTGATAAGGATGGAGCCAAGAATGGTCCTTCTGATAATTGTTTCTGATATCGGCGTCATCGAACACAGGCTGATCCCGCTCGAAAAGGATCTCCCCGAGGAAGAGATCGACCGGGTGACGCAGTTAATCAACGACAACCTGTGTGGGGTAAGCCTCGACGCGGTGCGAGAACTGACGCTTAAAGATGGACCGGAAGGGTGGTATGAGCCACCGGTGCGTCAGGCATTATTAGTCTTGCGCCACATCCTCAAGCGACGGAACCGTCAGCGCCTCTACTTCGAGGGAATTCTGAACCTCGCTGATAGCTTACAGGAGGTGGCCCCTGCTCACGCGATGAAGCGTTTCGTCAAATTGATCAACGCCGTGCAAGACGAGCGCGCATTTACCGAGGCAATCCGAACAATCCGTGGGGACAGAGAAGGAGTAATGGCCGCAGTTAGCAGCTGCCCACTCCCTGGCCTAGAGGAGTACAGCGTGGTAAGCTCCGACTACCGCCCGCATTCGGGGGTGCTCGGTGTGATCGCTCCCCTATGGATGGACTATGGCAAGGCGCTCTCGACGACAAGCTACATTGCAAACCGCTTGGAGGCACTCCTTGTTGGTTCCTGCAAGGCAGGCTTGAGGGGACAAGATGGTGGATGAAAAAAAGGAAACAAGGGATGTGACAGAAGAAGTGAAAGAGAAAATGCAAGGGGTCGAAGCCGAGGGACAAGAGCTCCCCACTAAAGACGGTCTTTTGCTCGAGAAGGAAGAGGAGATCCGCTCCTACGTCGATCGACTCAAGCGACTGCAGGCAGAGTTCGAGAATTACAAGAAGAGGGTGCTGCACGAGATGGCCAATCTGGAAGAGCGAATTTCTGATCGAGAGATCCTTTATTTCCTCCCCCTGTACGACAACCTGCAGCGCGCATTCACCAGCTTCTCAGGGAACAATGATGCTCAGTCATTCATCGAAGGGATAGAGCAGATCTTCGCCCAGTTCGATGAGATCCTTAAGCAAAAAGGGGTCTCTCCCATCGAGGCGGTTGGAAATCTCTTCGATCCAGCCAAGCATGAGGCCTTGCTGAGTGTTGAAAGCGACAAAGAGCGAAACGAAATCCTCGAGGAGTTCGAGCGAGGATACATATGCAATGGACGCGTCCTGCGGCCAAGTAAGGTCAAAGTGAGTAAAGGAAAGACTGAAACGGAGGAGGAAAAGACATGAGAGAGAAGATCATCGGAATCGATTTAGGAACGACGAATTCCTGTGTCGCCGTCCTGGAGGGCGGGGCACCGGAGGTGATCACAAACACGGAAGGAGAGAGGGTAACCGCCTCGGTGGCCGCCTTCACCGACACAGGGGAAAGGTTGGTCGGCCGATTAGCAAAGCGCCAAGCGATCACAAACCCGAAACACACGGTCGCCTCGATCAAACGGGAAATGGGAACCGACCACCGGGTGAAGATCGAACTTGACGGGAAAGTCGAAGAATACACCCCGGAGCAGATCTCGGCGATGATCATACAGAAGCTGAAGAAGGATGCCGAGGAGCACCTGGGAGGCAAGGTTAAAAAGGCAGTGATCACTGTTCCCGCTTACTTCAATGACTCGCAGCGCCAAGCGACCAAGGACGCAGGGAAGATCGCCGGGTTGGAAGTGATGCGTATTATCAACGAGCCAACCGCTGCCGCCCTTGCTTACGGCCTCGACAAGACTGAGGAACAGACGATCCTTGTCTTTGATCTCGGTGGAGGAACGTTCGATGTATCGATCCTAGAGATCGGCGAAGGCGTATTCGAGGTTATCGCCACCGATGGCGACACCCGGCTCGGCGGGGACGACTTCGACCGCCGGATCACCGATTGGCTGGCGGAAGAGTTCCGTAAGGATACCGGGATCGACCTCATGAGCGATCCGAGTGCGATGCAACG
>DQCH01000141.1 GCA_003545155.1 Candidatus Acetothermia bacterium | reverse complement strand
AGGCGACCGCCGCTGCGCCCGCCTCGGTCCGACCTGCCTTCAACACTACGATCGGCTTTTTTTGTCCAACCTCCTCCACCAAGCGACGGAACTCCACCGGATTGGCGAAGCTCTCCAGATAAAGGAAGATCACCCGAATGCGATTGTCTGCTGCCAGGCAGGTGAGAAAATCGTTCTCCGATAGACCAGCACGATTCCCCATATTGATGAACAGGGAGACCCCCAGGCCCATCTCCCCGAAGAACTCGAGCACCGTCTCCCCCAGGGAGCCGCTCTGAGAGATAAAGGCAATCTCGCCACTTGTCGGAAACCAGCGGGAGAAGGAGGCATTCAATGACGCCTCCGGTGAACTGTTGATGATTCCCATGCAGTTTGGTCCAACCACATTTAAGTGATAGCGTTGNNCCAGCGGTGACAATAACAAGGTTATGGATCCCCACCCTGCCGCAATGTTGTACCACATCCAGCACAAGATCTCTGTTTACAGCAAGCACGGCCAGATCTGCCCCATAAGGGAGTGCGTCGATCGAGTGAAAGCAACGGAACCCCTCAACCCTGTCGTATTTCGGATTCACCGGGTAAATCTTCCCGCGGTACCCACAGCGTACGATGTTGCGCAGGATCTCACCAGCTACCGAACCCTGACGCGGACTCGCCCCCACAACAGCAACCGAACGGGGACAAAGAAGCAAGGAGAGATCCCTAGACATGGGATTTCATGCCCCACACAATCAACCAGACAAGCCCCAACGCTACGATGAGGTCCCCGATGCTGAATGCGGCTGCCAAGGGAATCCCCTCGGGCAGGTAAAGAAAATCCCCCAAGGCGTTGAGTCGCGTTTCCTCACTCATCAGGATGACGTTCCCCACCCGCCCTTCTTCTATTAGGTGAGTGACTACCTCGTGGCTCCCGGCTCGGGAAAGGGCAACCCGCGAGGATGGCATATACCCACCGTTTACCGCAATTGCAAGCAGGTTCAATAACGACCCTAACCCGATGAGGAGGAGAGGAAGCGTACGGTAATTAAGAGCAAGAAATAGGAGGACAAGACCATAGGAGAGAAGATGAAGTGGCGTTGTCCCATAGGGAAGGAAGGGACGGTCGCCAAACAAGGGAAAGATAAGCAGTTGGATCAACAGAGCGACAACAATCAACCCCCAAAATCTCAGCCGAAGAGAGGCAAGATATGTGATCCGCCCTCCATGCAGATATCCTAGAATAACGCCTATGAAAACCGCACCGATAAGCAACATGGAACTAAATCAGAGTCTAGCTACCATGAAGGAATGCTGCAACAGAGCCTCCGATCTCATGTGCGCTGGGAAGCGATCACGCGCAGGAGGGCATCAGTGACAATCGGATCAAGGTCTTTCCCTCTCATTTTTTGGATGCTCTCGACAGCCTGTTCGCGAGTGAATGCCTTGCGATAGGGCCGGGGGGTAGTCAGGGCGTTATAGATGTCAGCAGCAGCGATTATCCGAGCGAGGAAAGGGATCTCCTTTCCCTTCAATCCATCTGGGTATCCACTCCCGTCCCAGCGCTCGTGTTCGTGCCGAACCGCATCGGCTACCGGTGTGTAGATCTCCAACCCCTCGATTAACTCTGCGCTGATCAACGGATGACGCTTCATCACCTTCCACTCCTCCTCCGTGAGCGGGGTGGGCTTAAGGAGAATCGCGTCAGGGACTGCAATTTTGCCAACATCATGCACTCGGGCTGCGATATCAATCTTCTCAATCTCCCCCTGCGGAAGTCCCATTTCCTGGCCGATTTTTACAGCGAGTTCAGCAACCTCGCTTGAGTGCACAGCAGTATAGTGGTCCCGTTCGTCGAGGATGCGGGAAATCTTTTCGAATGTCTTACGCGTCTCAGTCTGAAGCCTAAGGTAGCTGCGAAAGGAAACGTGAACCAACACCAGCGGCACGATGGCTAAAAACATATGCCAAATCGATAATGAGTAAAGCACTACAAGCAAAAGCGCCAACACAAAGAGCACAAGATACTGAAGGCTGAAATCTTTCAAATACGTTTTAAAACCATAGAAGAACTCCTTTCCCGCTGTTAGCGAGACGATCCCTGTCACAAATGAGTGATTAAGTACCGCATAGCTTAAGAACACCGGGAGGGTTGCGAAGAAGTTACCCGCCGAACTTAAGGAGAAAGGGAAGGAGACCTTCGCAAGGGTGAAAATGATTCCTGTGAGAGCCACTGTTACAACCCATTGGGCGACGTTGAAAATCATCACGTGAACGAAAAAGAGTGGCCGGCTTTTCCACTCTTCCCAGCGTATCACGGTTTCCGAGAGCAGAGAGGTTAGTAAGACCAGGAATACGGTGAGGGAAGGACCAAGCACAAAGAGCGAGGCCAGATAGATAGCAATGGAGCTTGAGATTTCCGATTTATATATTGGAATCCAAGTGGCATAGACTTCGGAGAAAAACCCCAACAGCGTGAAAAGCATGAAGGTGCCAGTTTGATAGGGAGATGAGAACGAGAGATCACGGCTATAGAAGAAGATCGCGAGTAGGGCGAAGAGAGCTAAACCGTAAATATAAACCCTTGCCTTTATGGGAAGACCCATTTTCTCCCTTCCTTAACGAAGAAATCCACCCTTCCGACTTTACCACAAGGCAAGGGCAAAAACCAGGCTAATCCTGATCTATTGTGGGCCTATTCCTAATGCCCTCCTTTTCCGTTTATAAGGAACGACATGTTCCTTGGTCAATCGGGGGTCTCGCTCTATGGATGCCACTTTTGCCCGGCACTCAGGATGAGCCCGAGCGCGGCGATCATCAGCAAGTAATAAACCCCTTTCTTCCCAAGGAGTTTCCCGAAGAACTTGTTCAGCTTCTCACCTGCATGTGAATTGTATCCTCCCCACTTCATCACTTACCTCCTTTTTGTATTCGTCTTATAACTTACGCCAGAAAACTGCCTATTTTATACCAATAACTTCCCTTTTGGCTACGGACTGCCCTATCCTTCATTTAGATTCTACCTGCTAAGTCGCGGAAATAGACGCACCATTCGTGCGATATGTGCCTCCTGCAAACAAGGACAGGCGAATTGACTTGATGGGCGGGACCTCTGTGGGCCGATAATCGCTTAAAACCACCTCCGTTTGTTATCCTCTGTTAATTCAAAAAAGAACAAAACGGCAACTCAATCCGTTTCTGGCCCTATACGACAAGCATGCATCATCCCGTACAAGAGCCTCTTGAGCTGCCGTTTTTGGAGGCGTTAAGCCTCCTTTTAGCCCGCCGTCTATCTAAACGGCAGTTAGAAACGCGGGCCTAGGCCATCTTAAGCTCTCTTTACCTTAAGCTCAGACCCAACCTTGACGGCCCTTAGCTTCTTGGCGACGACGTCTTTCAGATTCTTTCCTGGCTTAAAGGCCGGTACAACTTTCTTGGGGACGGTAATTCGCCTCTGGGTCTGAGGATTGATCCGTCTGGACTCCTTCCGCGCCCTGGTCTCGAACTTGCCGAACCCAGTCAGGAGGACCTCTTTGTTAGATGACAGCGCATCCGTAATCAGCCCGATCATCGCATCCAGAGCCTTGCGAGCATCCTTCTTGTTAAAACCGGTCTTCGCTGCCAGCTTATCTACGAACTCTCCTTTGTTCACCTTGTCACCCCCTTTCTTTTAGTAGAAAATTTCTGTCATTATAGTCCTTGGGAGACGTTCTGTCAAGAGGGGAAGGGCATTCCCGGGTTACCATGCCCTAAGTACCCACGTTTCAAAGGAACAGTTATTAGCATTACACCAGGTTTCTATGCAATTTGACTTCCAAAGCCGCGCGGAGTAAAGTTATTCTCCGAACATCGCTAGTGAGGTGCATTCGTGAGAGCATACGAGATTGTCTACGTGATTAAGCCGGACCTCTCCGATGAGGAACGGGCGAGCAAGGTGGAGCGAATTCACAGCCTTATCACGGAGAACGGAGGAGAGATTAAGGAGACAAACGACTGGGGAAAGCGTAAGCTGGCCTATGAGATCAGGCACTGCTCGGAGGGACACTATGGCCTAACCACGTTTAAGCTCCCACCACAAGCGGTAGAGCCGATAGAGGAGCGCCTGAATATCGATGAAGAACTCCTTCGCTACCAGATCGTCTCCCGCTCGAAATAGGAGGGGCAGATGGCAGCAAGCCTGAACAAAGTGCTCCTGATCGGCAACCTGACAGCGGATCCCGAACTCAAATATACGTCGAGTGGGACAGCGCGAACTAAGTTCCGCATAGCCATCAACCGCCAGTATAAGGACAGNNACACAGGCGGAGAACTGCGCCCAGTACCTGACCAAGGGGCGATCGGTGGCAGTGGACGGGCGCCTAAGGATCGACACCTTCGAAACTGCCGAGGGAGAACGGAGGAAGGTCATCGAGGTCGTGGCTTCAAACGTCCAGTTCCTCGGTGGCCCTCCACGATCCGCGAGCGAACCGGGGACGGTCCCTCCATCAAGCGATCAACCGGCTCAAGGTGCAAAAGATGATGAGGAGGTCCCTTTTTAAGCCATGTTCTACAAACAAAGATGGGTATGCCGGGTCTGTGAACGGAATATCAAGCTCGATTACAAGAAGCCGGAAGAATTGAAGGAGTACATGAACCGCCTGGGGAAGATCCTTCCCAAGCGAGCCACACACTTGTGCACGAAGCACCAGCGCCAGGTAGCGCGGGAGATCAACCGTGCACGCAAGCTCGCACTCCTACCTTACGTCGGCGAGCCAAAGATCATCCCAGACTCGCGGCCTCGCCGGAGGCGATAGCCTCGTTAGATGTCGATCGGATCGCTGAATGGTCGGTCGGGCAAGCATGCTTTGACTCATCCTCACATTTGGCAAGGCTCCTTATGTGCTATCAACACCAGGATGTCTGCGATTCCCTTCATGGGAAAGTAAGGCGGGGAGAATTCGGCGAGTGTCTAACGATCGAGCGCCCGGTGGTGGTCGACCTTTCTCTCCCTTCCAAAATGAGCTCGCAACATGCTCTCCTCTCTGAGCTGCGGCTCATCTTTGGAATCGGGTCCTCGCACAACCAGCGGTTACGCGAAGAAGGGTATAACTCGATCCCTTCCCTCCTCACTCATCCCCGCTGGAAAGAGGGAGCCTCAACCCTTCTCGATCGCTGGGAGCGTCCGCTTAATTCCGCACAGGTATACGCAACCCTCTTGCATTGGCTTCCCACCTCCCACCCACTATTCCTGCACCTCCTCAGCCTGATCCCCCGCGCGCGGCTCCTGTTCTTTGACCTCGAGACGCTGGGGCTGGGTGGGGCTCCGATCATCCTCGCCGCCATGGCCCGGCCATCTAAAGAGGGAATCCGAATCACTCAATACCTCGCCCGCTCCCTCGATGAGGAGATCGCCCTTTTGGAACAGATCAACCAAGAGATCGTTGAGGCATCGCTCCTTCTAAGTTACAATGGAAAAGCATTCGACTGGGCAGTGCTGCAGGAGCGCTTTGCCTACTATGGTTTACGGCTGGACCATCTGCCGATTCACATCGACCTGCTTCACCACGCCCGCCGCGCCTTCCGAAACTGCCTCCCCGACCTACGGCTGGGAACGGTAGAGGAGCGACTCCTCGGAGTCCGCCGTGAGGAAGACCTGCCGAGCGAGGAGATCCCCGAGTATTACTCAGCCTACCTAGAGAGCGGAAATCCAGGTCCACTCGTCCCAATCGTCAACCACAACCGTCAGGACGTAGAGACCCTCGCTTTACTCCTTGACCACCTGTTGAGGCTCCCCGATCATGCCGGATGATCTGCTCTTAAAACTGACAGAGGCACCCTGGTACCATGGGCAGATCGCTCGCGTCGAGGAGATTCCCCCATCCGAAGCCGCGCTTACCGAGGTCTCGCTCCACCCGGCGCTGCAGACCTACCTCGACCAGAAAGGGATCACCCTCTACCGTCACCAGCGCGAGGTCATCGAGGCGGTGCGAGCGGGGAACGACATCATCATCACCACTCCCGCTGCCTCGGGGAAAACCCTTGCTTTCAACCTCCCGATCTTCGAGGGATT
>DQCH01000076.1:5857-7146 GCA_003545155.1 Candidatus Acetothermia bacterium | reverse complement strand
AGTTCCCCGAAGCTCGTTCCCACGTGGACTATCCCCTGCAGGTAGATGCGCGGGAAGAGGCGCACTTCATCGAAGGTAGCAAGGGAGATCCGCCCCGCCCCGTCCGGTGTGAGGTCGAGGGAGAGCGAGTTCGCGCAGCTGTGGGTTATCGACGGGAGTTCCACGACAGCGAGGTGCACGTAGCTGAGCGGCCCCTCCTGTGCGATGATCCGATTCCCGGAGAGGGTGATCACCGTCTTCGCCTCCCAGAACGCCCCTGGAGAGCCGATCAGCCTCGGAACGAAGGAGGTGTAGGAGTAGCCAATCGATCCTGCGAGCTCTTCCTCTTCGATCGACGCATTGAGGAAGAGGTGGTGGTTCCTTCCCTGAAAGACCTCGGCCGAGGCGGCTCCATCAAAGAGGGAGATGCGTAACCGGTCGAGGTAAGTGAGAGTGATCCCCTGCGAGAGCGGATCGGGGCGAAGGATATAGGCGTCGAGCGGGAAGGAGTTCTCCTCCGTGATCGTGACAAACTTCACCGGGTCGTTGTTGTTCAGGCGATCACGATCGAGGGTGAGGTGATCGGGGTCGATCGTCACTCGCCGCACCCTCTCCTCTGTCAAGAAGGTGATCGTCGCTGGTGAATCCACACCGTCCCACTCCTTACGCACGGCCTCCCCCGATTTCAGGTGGGCCTCGATCGTCACCGGCTGGGCGGCCCCGCCGTCGCGGCGCACCTCGACCACAGTCTGATAGATCGACTCGTCGCGCACGCGGGAGACGATCTCAATCGCATAGTCGACCGACCCTGCTTCGTAAACCCAGACGCGGAAGATCTCCTCCAGTGGCTGGCCGGAGACCTCCTCGAGAACCGCTCGCAGGTCCTCGACATCGATCCTTCGGTGCCGGAACCGCAGCCCTGCCTCGCGCAGCCCCTTCTCGAAGGTCTCCTTCCCCAAAGCAGCGGCGATCGTGCGCGCGACAAGGTACCCCTTGTCGTACAGGCGCACCCCGGTCGCGTTCTCGTAGGCGACCTCATCCAACGGTTTGATCAGTGCCTCGTCAAACCCGCGCTCGACCCCTTGGATGTACGGCAGCTCGATCTGGTGCTCGCGGAGATTCATGAATCCGAACTGTGACCTGACGAGGTTCTCCAGGATTCCTTTCTCATCTACTGGGAAGGTGTTCGGGCCGAACTCCCCGTGGCGCCCTTCAAAGTATGAGATCGAGAGGTACTGGGCCATTCCCTCAGAGAGCCAGTTCTGAGCGTTGAGATCCACCCCGGTCCCCACCCCCCACCACTGGTGGGC
>DQCH01000076.1:0-5816 GCA_003545155.1 Candidatus Acetothermia bacterium | reverse complement strand
TGGGTGAAGAAGAGGCTTGACAACCAGACGATCCCGTCCGCAGCCATGGAGAGGCCGTTCTTGTTAGGGTTCTCGACGATAGTGAGCCGAGTCCGTGCGTAGGGGCCGAACCTCTCTTGATAGTCGCTCAGGATGTCGCGGGCGTAGGTCGCGAATAGCCGCGCCTCCTCCTCGTGGCCGGGGAGGAAGAAGACCTCGATCGGGATCGCCAGCTCGTCGAGGGCAAAGCGCTCGTAATCGGCCCCGGCGGCAAGGGCGACGGAGCTTGACGGGGTATCGTTCCACAGCCGGTAGCCGTGTGAACCTTCCTCGGAAGGTTCGATCGCCTCCACGTGGTCGGCCCCGCAGGCAAGCTTCACCTCGGAGGGGAGGGTGATCTCTGCGCGGTAGTCGGCCGTGGGGAAGACGAGTGGGATCGACCTATCCGGACTCATCTTGAGGACCCCATCCTCCTCGACCCAGCCCTCACCCTGCGGGAGGAGGATCGGGGCCCAGCCGAAGCGCCAGGTGAGTACCCCACGATCGATCCCCTGATCACCGGTCGTGCGGTAGGGAACGTTGGTGGTGAAGTGGAGGCGCAGGGTCGTCGAACCATCGGGAAGATCGACAACGAGAATCGTGTCGCTCAGAGAATAGGTTTGGAAGGCGGGTGGAAGATCGAGGAGGCGGAAGGAGAGGTCGACCGTTCCCTCGCCCTGCACCGCCTCGACACGGGTGATGATGGTCGAAGCGGGATCGAACCCGTTCGGGTAGGTTTCGTCGATCACCCGCTCGCTCAAGAACGGGTTCTCTTCCCGATCGAAATTGGCGAGGAGGAGGAAGATGGCCTGCGAGGCCCCTTCGTCGAGCATCACCTCTTCGACCCCAGTGATCGTCCCTTCCTCCGGATTGAACTCGACCCTCAGGTCGCAGCTCGTCGCGCTGCTAAGGATGGATAACGCCGACAACAGGATACCCACTAAAACGAGGACAAAAACGCCCCTTATTACGTTGTGCATCTTTTCCTCCCCAAGGTGATACTGGAATTTAGTGATTAAGTGATTTAGCGATTGAGTGATTCAATCTCTCAATCATCCGATCATTCAATCTTCCTCTTCCTCCTCGTCCTCCACGGTGCGATCGACAACTACCCGCACCGAGGTGATCTCTCGCTGCGTCGCCCCTTCCACTTTAAGCTTGACCGGACCGACCGCCACATTGTCACCGACCTTTGGCATCGCTTCCAGGCGGTGAAGGATCAAGCCGCTCACCGTTACCCCTTCGTCCTCGGGGAGGTCTATGTCCATGGTTCTGTTCAGGTGGTGTACGGAGGTGTCACCGTCGACTATCGCCTCGTCGCTTGAGATTCGCTTGATCAAAGCTGCCGGCCGATCGTACTCATCCTCGATCTCTCCAACGATCTCCTCCAGGATGTCTTCCAGGGTGAGGATCCCTGCCATGCCACCGAACTCGTCGATTACCACTGCCATATGCACCCGCTCCCGCTGGAACTCGCGCAAAAGCACGTTGATAGGCTTGGTTGTCGGGGTGTAGTATACCGGGCGCAACAACTCGTGCAGAGTAGTGCGAGGGTTATCGACTTGAGCAAGCAGGTCTTTGGCGTACAGTGTCCCGACGACGTTGTCCGGGACGCGATCGTAGACAGGGAAGCGGGAGTGGCCGTCCTTAGCTACGATCTGTCGCGCTTTTGCTGGGGAGGTCCTCACCTCGATCGACTGGAGATCGGGGCGGGGGACCATCACCTGCTCAGCGGTCATCTGATCAAAGTCAAGGATACGGCGGATCATTTCCCCGTCCTGTGCGTTGAGCAGGCCGCTCTCTTCGCTGGCGTCAATCAGGGTTTCAATCTGCTCATCACTCACGCCGTACGGTTCCTCATGCGCCAGATCCTCTCCGAACAGCCGCATGATTCCGTAGGCAATCGCGCGAAAGATAACGATCAACGGGCGCAGCACGCGGGTGAAGGCGTAAATGTGGTTGATCGTGGCTAACGTAAACCGCTCAGCGTTGTGCTTGGCGAAGTTCTTCGGTGTGATCTCGCTGAAGATGAGGAGCGATATAGTCATGACCCCGGTTGCCAGTAAACCCGCCTGGTAACTCGGGAGTCCTCTTGCGAGGAAGCGCACCGCGATTAAGGTCATTAGCGAGCTTGCTGCAACGTTGGTGAGATTGTTCAGGATCAGAAGCGCGGTGATCAGATCATTCGGCTCCTTAAGGAGGAGCAAGAGCCCGCGACGCTTCTTCTTGTGAGCGTTGATCAGATAACGCAGGCGTCCCTCGTCGAGCGAGGTGATGGCAGTTTCCGCGCTGGAGAAGTATGCAGAACAAGCAACTAAAAAGACCAATAGCGCAATCTGTGCGCCGGCTGACACAGTCAAACTCACCTCATCGCTACTTATTATAGGAGGCTAATCTCCGATTGCAAGGGAGGAAGCGACCCTATTGCTCAACGGGTAGGATTTCAGATAAAATGTTCAGGCAAACAGGGAGGCCAGGGCGAGTGGACATCGAGGAGTTGAAGCGGATCATCAGGTTGCTCAAGGAGGAGGGCTTAAGCGAGATTACTGTCTGCGAGGGGGAAAGCCGACTTACCGTCCGTCAAGAGGGTATCACTCCTAAAGAGGCGGCCTCTCATGCGGGTAGAGAACCTGGAGAGCATGAGAAAGTTTTCACCGTTATCGCACCGCTAGTGGGAACATTCTACCGCCGGCCCTCACCAGAGGAGGAGCCGTTCGTCGCGGAAGGGGCCAAGGTGGAGCCAGGGGAGACCCTGTGCATTATCGAGGCAATGAAGGTGTCAAACGAGATCAAGGCGGAGGAGCAAGGCCGCCTGCAGCAGATCCTGGTCGAGGACGGCGAGACAGTGGAGTATGGCCAGGTTCTGTTCCTCTTTGAGCGCCCGTGACTTTTCATAAGGTGCTGATCGCCAACCGCGGCGAGATCGCCCTGCGGGTGATCGAAGCCTGCCGTGAGCTCTCGCTTGACTCTGTGGCGGTCTTCTCCCAAGCGGATGCTGGGATGCACTACCTCACCCTGGCTGGCGAATCGCTATGCATCGGCCCTGCTGACCCAGCGAAGAGTTACCTTTCGATTCCCGCCTTGATCAGCGCCGCCGAGGCGACCGGTGCGCAAGCCGTCCACCCCGGCTATGGGTTCCTCGCTGAGGATCCCCACTTCGTTGAGGTGTGTGAAGAACACGGCCTTGTGTTCATCGGACCGGATCGCCGGGTGATGGAACTTCTCGGGAACAAGCTCACTGCCCGGGAGGCGGTCGCCGCTTTGGGAGTCCCAGTCCTTTCTGGAGAAGCAGTTCCCGAGGATGAGGAGAAGCTTTTAGACACGGCGAACCGAGTGGGCTACCCCCTCCTCGTTAAATCGGTCTTCGGCGGGGGTGGACGAGGGATGCGCTTGGTGAAGGAACCTGAAGGGTTAAAAGCGGCCGTTCTTGCGGCTTCGGCCGAGTCGCAGGCGGCATGCGGAAACGCCAGCCTCTACCTGGAACGGTCCTTAAAGAATCCTCGCCATATCGAGGTTCAGATCATGGTGGATAAGGGCGGACGAATAGTCCACCTTGGCGAGAGGGAATGTTCAATCCAGCGCCGTCATCAAAAGCTGATTGAGGAGACACCGGCTCTCAACCTCGATGAGAGCCTGCGCCAGAGGCTCTATCATGCCGCCCTCGTTGCAGTGCGGGCCATTGGGTATAAGAACGTGGGGACGGTCGAATTCATCCTCGACGGCCGTGGAGACTTTCACTTCATCGAAATGAATGCTCGTATTCAGGTTGAACACTCAGTGAGCGAGGTGATCTGTGGGTTGAACTTAGTAAAGGAACAGATTCGTATCGCTTCAGGCGACCCGCTCGATGTGCGCCAGGAAGATGTTTCACTTAAGGGACACGCTATCGAGTGTCGTATCAATGCCGAGGATCCCAGCCGCGGTTTTCTCCCTTCCTGCGGGAAGATTAAGATCGACGAGCTTCCAAGTGGCAACGGGATCCGCATTGACACGCACATCTTTAACGGGATGGAAGTCTCCCCTTATTACGACTCGCTTCTAGCCAAGGTGATTGCCTGGGGACGTGATCGGGAGGAAGCACGGATCCGGATGTACACAGCACTTGAACGGTTCCGGGTCCGCGGGGTCACTACCACGCGTACGCTGGTGCAGGAGATCATCTCTCACCCCGCCTTCCGTGAGGATCGCATTGGGACCGACTTCCTCGACGAGATTCTCGCCGATTGAAGAGAGGAGGAAGGGGGCGTATCCTTATATTAGCTATCAGCTCTCAGCAATCAGCTAGGAGCAGGATCGCGATATTCCGGTAAGCTGATGGCTGAGAGCTGAAGGCTCACCAAGAATAGGAGTGGCAATGTTCGATTCCTTGACGAGTAAACTTAACGCGGTCTTCTCGCGTCTGCGGGGGAAGGGGCGGTTGACCGAAGGAGATATCACCGCCGGACTGCGTGAGATCCGCCTCGCGTTGCTCGAGGCTGATGTCAACTATCAGCTCGTTAAGGAGCTGGTAGGACGGATCCGCGAGCGAGCGGTGGGGAAGGAGGTTCTGGAGAGCCTTACCCCCGGTCAGCAGGTGGTGAAGATCGTTCGTGATGAACTCACCGTACTGATGGGTCAGGAGCGGGCTTCGCTCTCTCTTCACCGCCGACCCGCGGTGATCATGCTCGTGGGGCTGCAGGGGTCAGGGAAGACAACGACTGCAGCAAAGCTCGCCCTTAAGCTGAAAAAAGAAGGACGAAAGCCGGTCCTCGTGGCAAGTGATGTCCACCGTCCGGCAGCGTTCGAACAATTGAAGGCGCTAGGAGATGATCTTAAGATTCCGGTCACCCCCAGTCAGAACCGCCCTCCCGCTCAGATTGTCGCCTCCGCGGTCGAGTGGAGCAAAGAGAATTTACGCGATACTGTAATCATCGACACTGCTGGCCGACTGCAGATCGACGAAGCGATGATGCATGAGCTTCAAGAGATCAAGGACGCGGTTAACCCCGACGAGACCCTCCTCGTCGCCGACGCCATGACTGGCCAGGAGGCAGTGAACATCGCCTCCGCCTTCGATGAGAGGATCGCCCTTACCGGAGTGATTTTGACCAAGCTTGATGGTGACGCCCGCGGTGGGGCCGCCCTCTCCATTTGGCACGTCACCGGCCGGCCGATCAAGTTCGTTGGGGTGGGAGAGAAGATCACCGAACTTGAACCCTTTCACCCCGGGCGGATGGCGGAGCGGATTCTAGGGATGGGGGATGTCCTCTCGCTGATCGAGCAGGCTGAGGAGCGGCTTGATCAAAAGAAGGCGGAGGACCTCGCTTCCCGTATCCGAAAGAACCGATTTACTCTGCAAGATTTTCTGGAGCAGCTCGAGGAGATGCGAAAATTAGGGCCACTTTCACAAATTCTGGAGCGTCTCCCCGGCGGTGGGAAGCTCGGGAAAAACGCTGCGGTAGATGAGGGAGCGATCGACCATGCTCTAGCGATCCTCCGCTCGATGAGCCTGGAAGAGCGGTTCAACCCTTCTATAATTGGGGGTGGTCGGAAGAAGCGAATCGCCCGTGGTAGTGGGGTCAAGGTGCGGGATGTTAACCGCGTCTTGTCTCGTTTTGAGGAGGCGAAGAGGGCGCTTAAGCTGGTGGACGGAAGGCGTGGAAAGGGACGCTTCCCGACGGATCTTCTCGGAATGTGAGAAAAAGCTATATAGCTTTCAGCAGTCAGCTTGTAGCTAAGAGCGAAAATAGCGTGGACCTCAGGTTTTAGCTAATTGCTAAAGTCGCGCTCAGCCGTCAGCTTTCAGCGGTTAGCTTTCA
>DQCH01000044.1:892-7869 GCA_003545155.1 Candidatus Acetothermia bacterium | reverse complement strand
AAACACAGTAATGGGTAATCAGTGAAGGGAGGAGGGCGATGAATAGCGAAATCGGGCAAGAGTTCATGGAGAAGACAAAGTACGAATATCTTGAGGCCTCGGATCAAGAGAAGGGTTTGCCACAACCGCCGCTGGAGCTCGGGCCTCCGATGGATGCTGGGGAAACCATCGACCTTCCCGCCCCGGCGAGCCTTAAGTTGGGAGGGGTCCCGTTAAGAGATGTGATCGAGACCCGCCAGAGCCTGCGCACTTATTCTGCCCAATCTCTTACGCTGAAGGAGCTCTCGTACCTGTTGTGGTGCACGCAAGGGGTTAGAAAGGTCGTGCCAGGTAGGACAACGTTTCGGACGATTCCCTCGGCCGGTGCCCGCCATCCCCTTGAAACCTTCCTCCTTGTTAATCGGGTCAAGGGATTGAAGAGCGGTCTCTATCGGTTTCTAGCCTGTGATCATCGATTGGTCAAACTCGCCTCGAAGCCCGATATTGCCAAGCAGATGGTCGAGGCCTGCGGGGGTCAGGAGTTTGTAGCAGCAAGTGCAGTTACGTTCATCTGGACTGCGGTTCCATACCGCACGACATGGCGCTACGGGGAGCGAGGCTACCGGTATATGCACCTTGATGCCGGACACGTATGCCAGAACCTATACCTCGCTACCGAGGCGATCGAGGCGGGTGCCTGCGCCATCGGAGCCTTTTTGGATGATGCGATGAACGAACTCCTTGGGCTCGATGGGGTCAAGCAGTTCGTCATCTACCTCGCGGCGGTGGGAAAGCGAAAGTAGAGCTCCTCAAACAAGAACGGAACAAAGGCAAAAATCAAGATCCAACAGCGGCGTCCGGCTGAGGGACCGCGGTTTTTGTCCCAGCGTCATAGCTATGTGAGGTGAGATGAGAGAAGAAGGAGGATCATATGACAAGGCGATTTGCGGAGATAACGTCGCACACAAGGTGCGACGCTACAAAACATCTGTAGACGCTCGAGGAGTCTATCTCCGATGTTGGGCGAGGCTTGGCCGCAACGTTATGGGAGCCCCTCTCCAGCGAATCTCCGCTTCCTCCCAAATGAGCTTTAGGGTATCCAACGGAGGCCTTTATGAGCTACTTTTCTAGGTTCGCCAGTGTGCAACTGACGAGAAACGGGTGGCTTGCCTATCGCCCCTCTATTTGTTCAACAGGCCAATAACATCTTCGGTCAGCTGTTCTAGGCCAGTCTCGCAAATCCGCACGTACACCTCACCGACCCTGATGATCACCTCATCTCCCAACGCCAGGTGCGGAGCGATCCACGGGACTACTGAAGCAAGGTCGAAGTGGGCACCGCTATAGGCGACGATGTCGATCGTTTCCTGATCGGTGTAGGTGCTGTCTGCCCAGACCCCGTCCTGCATGAAGTACGTCCGGTCATCAACGACGCGCACGCTTTCCCAAACAGGCTGGACGGTCTCGCCTCCAGCCAAGGTCCTGAGCGACGCCGAGCCTTTTACTGCCTGTGCTCCTACTGCCGGTGCGGCCGCTGCACCCAGGGCGTCGGCCATTTCCTCTGCGGAGTAGCCCTTGGATTCATCGACGAGGAACGACGTATATGGGGTGATGATCCCGTAGAGCTTGCTCAGGCGGATGACCTCATCGATAAGTTCGTCGCTCTCGCCGTAGAAGCGGATCTGATCGAGAAGGGAGGCGATCTTCCTTCCGGCCCACAGCCTGGGCAGGAACGAGGCATCAAGTGACACCTCGGGGAAGCTCCTTTGATAGGTGTACGCCAGGCTCTCCCCTTCGACGTCCCCTGTCAGTTCGATCGCCGTCCCTCCGGAGTTGTGGTACCGCCCCACAAGTAGAAGCTGGCTCCCACGGAACACGTCGGGCAACACGCGCGGGTAGCTATCGTACGCCTCGATTGCTGGGATGTCGATCTGCGGGTCGGAGAGCACCGGTGAGGCAATCTTGCTGTAGAAGCTTGAGAGGATCACTTCCAAATTCTCACCTTTTTGCACGTAGGCAGTTGTGCCGCGGTTCTCCTGCGCTAGCCGATCGAGCAACACGGTATTGACGTTGTAGCCCACGCCAAAGGTAAACAGCCTTGCAGATGTGTCGTTTGCCGCCGTGGCGTGCTCGACGATTCTCAGCGTGTCCATCTCACCGACTGTAGCCTCTCCGTCGGTCAAGAACACCAAAAACCGCGCTCGCTCGCTTTCCTCAAACATGGAGAACCCCAGTGTGAGAGCCTGATCGATGTTTGTCCCACCGCCTGCCTCGATCCGCTCGACCCAATTAATAGCGCTTCCTATCGATTCGGCAGTCACAGGCATGAGTGTTTCGTTAAATGCTTCCGCGATGTCGCTGAACGCGATCACCGCGAAGCGATCCTCCGGGTTGAGATTACCGAGGATAAAGATCAGGGCCTGCTTGGCCTGCTCGATCTTCTCGCCACTCATGCTTCCCGACTGATCGAGTATCAACGCGAGGTCCTTGGAAATCACCGCGTTTGTATCGCTCTTGACTTGCGGTGTGAGGATAAGCAGGAAGTAGCCGTCATCATCCCCTGCGCGGTAGGTGAGAAGTGTCATCCCCATCTGCTCGGGGTACACCGAGTAGTAGAGCAGGAAATCGATGCTTGGAAGGATGTAGTTGTCCTCATGGACCGCTGTCGCTGAGTGCTCGTCCACCCGGTTGACCGTCAGGCCGTGAGTCGGTGAGTAGACGGCGCGAAGTGGGCTTTTGGTCTCAAGGTCAACGGTGATCTTCACGTGCTCCAGTGGCTGGGCCGAGAACCGCTCAGTGTCCAGCGGATACCGGTAGCGGTACACCCCCTGATCGGCCTGAAGAAGCTCGGTGTAGACGATCTCGATGCGCCGCTCCCCACCGGCGGGGATGGGATAGATCCGCGCCGCGAGCGTGTCACGCCCGATGTACTCGAGAAGCGCCGGGTCGATCGCTCGACGCACGTAGTCCTCGTAGATTTCGCGTGCCTCAGTCGCGGTTAGAATACGCCCTTCCAAAGCCTCGCCGTCGACCCACATAGAGAAGCTTGAGACGAGTGCTCCCGGTGGAAGCGGGAACACGTACCGCCCCTCGCTATCCCGATGCGTATCGTTGCGGAACAGTTGATCCACGTGGGTGGTGACCACACCGTCGCGGATCTCGACATGCACGCGGTGGTAGACGATCGTCAACCAGCCGTACTCCGGGTGATCCGGTATGATTACCCCGTCGGCGAACGTACCAAACGAGACAAAGCCAACAAGCGCAACTGTGAACAGAACAAACAGACTTCTGTAGGTAAGGCTCCTCATCGATATCGCCCCCGTACGAATTCTTTACATATATACACGCAATTTCATCATCGTGTTTCGCGGCGGATCGCACCAGGCGAGCGAGGCTCGCCTCCGAGATTCGCCAGCGTGTAACCAGGGTTGCCAATACAATACCTGGCAAAGCATGAAGCTGTCCTTAATCCAAGGGGATCTGAGCGCAGCATCCCTGGTCAAGCTTCGTGGCTCACGGGATAACCACCTTGAAACCCGTCACCTCGGCCTGGCAGTGTGTTGAAAGTAGCTCGGCGTAACGCGTGGCCCAACGTTTGACAGAGGTCGAAGGCTCGTCCGCAGGGGCGTAGAGGATCGCCACGGCGTTTTTAGTCTTTGGCCGGATCTTGGTCGTCATGGAGTCCTTGATCGGGTTCCCGCAGGGTTCCCACCCCTCTTCCGTCCGTTGGCAAATAAGCAGCAGATCCTCAAGGTCGATGGTTTGTCCTTTGGGGTTGAAGACGTAGGACTCCCCTGGCTTGCCGCGACGCAGCAACAGATGGGTTCCTGAAAGATCCGCGTCGAAGATCGACCCTGGAAAGCTAGAGGCGAGGCTCAAAGCGTTATTGATATCGACCGGTCCGTTAACGAGCGGGAAGGAACCGTTAAGCGCCGCGCGTAGCAGGAACTCGCTTGCAGGTTTTCCCCGTCCGCTTGGGTGATAGCGTCCATAGCGGAGCATCTTGCGCACGCGGGTCCGCAGTTCGGCCGGCATGAACCCTTCACCCCCTGCCTCGACCTGCACCAGAATTTCCTCCAGGAATGCCGGTGGCGTGATAGTAGGAGCCGGTGGTTTGATCCCTTCCGCCCAAATGAGGGCTGGAAGCACCGGCGAAGGGCTCAGGCTCGAATCAAGATCGAGCACGTAGCTCTGCTCGTTTATGCGTCCTCCTTTAGTACGTATGAAGCCTAACGCATCGTTAATAATCCTGTCGTGATTGCGGGTTAACCGCCCTCGTCCCCAGAGATCAGGGCAGATTCCCGCAACCGCGTGGCGAGAGCGAGGCAAGCGACCATCAGCCCGGTGAGAATCAGGAGCGATGTTGCCATCGATCCGGTCGCCGGTGATTTGAGGGCATCCATCCCGATGATAAACGCAATCCCCGACACCTGTCCGGCAAGAAGGAGCAGGCCATTCGATGTTCCCTCCGGTGCAGGGTACGTCACCTCAGCCGCGTATTGGAAGCCGAGTGGGCCGGAGCTGAGCAGGAAGGCACCAAGGACGAACGCCGAGGCGAGAAGAAGGGAGTAGCTCGTGGCGAAGGTAATCCCGATCAGTCCGGGGATCGCCCCGGCAAGGGCGAGGATAATGAATGGGACCCGGCGGCGCATCCGGTCGGAGAGCGGCGGGATGACGATCGCTCCGACGACCCCGCCCAGTACCATCAGTCCGCCAACGAGCCCGGCCTGGTCGATCGAGAATCCGCGGGGGCGCACGATCTCCTCGATCCACGTCGTTACGGCATTGAACACACCGAGACCGATGAAGAACAGGATGAGAAGAAGGATGAACTCTCGCTGATGAAAGAGGCGCTTGAATCCGTCGAAGACGAGTGAGCGAGCCTCCTCACCGACCGGCGTCGGCGGGCGCTCCCTTGCCAAGACGAAGAAGAGGATAGCGATCGCGGCCGAGAATGCTCCGTAGACCATAAGCGTCGTTGCGATGCTCGACCGAAGGACCAAGAACGGCGTGAGGGCCAGGCCGGCAAAGATTCCAAGGTAGATCGCCAGCGTTCCCATCCCTGCCGCTGTCGCCCGCTCATTTAGCGGGAACCAGCGGCCAGCTATTTTCGCGATCGCGTTCAACACGAACGGCTGTCCAACAGCGATACCGGCCTGAGCGATGAGAACCCCGGTGTAGTCTGCGGCAAAGAGCCCGCGGAGCAGCCCGAACAGACCGGTCAGGGCAGCTCCTATCCCCACACCAACGCGAATCCCGTAGGTATCGATTACCCACGACGCCGGGATCGAGGCGATGATGAACACGATCATGAAAATCATCGACAGAAGGCCGATCGCGAGGTCGGAGACGCCGTAGAATCGCGCCGCATCGCCAGTGATCGGGGCGAAGGTGATCCACAGAAGTTGGTTAGCCGCAATCACCAACATGAACGCCACAAGCATTATCCAACGGTAGCCGTACACACGAACCTCCGACTTCTCCATCGAAACACACCTCCTCGATCTTGAGAGCACAGGGGCAAGATACATCGAGCTTCCTCGCCCCATCCACCACACTGTGCTCCCATCCTAAGAAAGCAGTTTGTGTGTGTCAATCACCGGTGGCCTCTGATGACGTTTCTAGAACTAGGCAGGTTTCTTGACTACTATAAAGAAACGTACAGTGTCGGTCCACACAATTAGCGGAGAGTCTGCGAAGGCATTGGTCACAGCCTCGGGACCAATTACAGCGCGGAGAACGATCGTTAACAAAGATCGTTTCGCAACGAAGAATGGCGTTTTGGAGACGCAAACAGGGGAAAGGGACCAAGGAGGTTGGGCTTTGAGACGTTTTTTGATCGATACGGACACGGCTTCCGACGACGCGGTCGCGCTCGTGATGGCGTTGAACCATCCCGGCGTGCGGATCGAGGCGATCACGGTCGTCGCAGGTAACGTTCCGTTAAAGCAGGGCGCGCAGAACGCGCTCTACACGGTCGAGCGGTGCGGCAAACAGGTGCCTGTGTACGAGGGCCTCGAAAAGCCACTGATTCGGCCACTTGAGACTGCACAGTACGTGCATGGTCAGGATGGCATGGGCGACATCGGCCTTCCCCTCTCTGGTCGCAGGCCGGCCGATGGGGACGGTGTGGAGGTGATCATTGACACCATCCGCCGCTTCGCCGGCGAGATCACACTCGTGACCCTCGGTCCGTTGACCAATGTGGCCGTCGCGTTGCTTCGGGATCCCTCGACCGCTTCCAAAGTCGAGAAATGTGTGATCATGGGGGGAATTGGCTTCGGGCACGGGAACGTCGTCCCAGCGGCAGAGTACAATGTCTGGGTCGATCCCGAAGCGGCGAAGATCGTGTTTGAGTCCGATCTGCCAATCGTGATGGTCGGCTGGGATGTTTCACAGAGGTTCGCAACGTTCAACGATGAAGAGGCGGCGAAGATCCGGAGTGTCTCGCCGCTTGGTCAGTTCTGCGTCGACATCCAACGGTGCCTGAGGGAGTTTGGAATGAACGAGCTGAAGCTGGTGGGATTCGATCTCCCTGACCCGATCGCCATGGCCGTCGCCCTAGATCCCGAGGTCGCCACGGTGACAAAGCGGCTCCATGTGGCGGTCGAAACGAGAAGCGAGCTCACACGTGGTGCGACTGTCGTCGATCACCTGGGGATCACGGGGCAAGAGCCGAATGCGGAAGTGGTGCTCGGAGCCTCGCGCGAGCGGTTCCTCAGAGTGCTCTATGACGCGGTGCAAAGTTGAGCGTGTCCGCATGTGACGCAGCTGTGAGGTGACTTTAGAGTGATCGCCGTCGTCGGGAGCATCAACATGGATCTTGTCGTCGAGGTCCCTCGAATCCCGCGTCCCGGGGAGACCATCCTCGGCCGTAGGGTTTCTCGCTATCCCGGTGGGAAAGGAGCCAATCAAGCGGTCGCTGCCGCGCGTCTTGGGGTAGAGACGGCGCTCTTCGGGAAGCTCGGACGCGACATGTTCGGGGATGAGCTCCT
>DQCH01000044.1:0-856 GCA_003545155.1 Candidatus Acetothermia bacterium | reverse complement strand
CGCATCGGGTCTTGCCACCATCTGGGTCAGCGACGACGGTGAGAACGCGATCGCTCTCGCGCCGGGCGCGAACGCGCTCGTCGATGGGGCATACGTGGATCGCATCCTCGATCACGTTGCCAACGCCGACGTGCTCCTTTTGCAGCTTGAGATCCCGCTTGAGGCGATCAGGCACCTGCTTCACCGTCTACCGAAGGAGAGGCCTCTCGTGATCCTCGATCCCGCGCCAGCTTTCGACCTCTCGTCTTTACTGCTTTGGCGGATCGACATCCTCACTCCGAACAAGGGGGAACTTGAGGCCATCACAGGATGTGATGACATCGAGCAAGGAGCACACCAACTCCTTTCACGCGGCATAGGTAACGTAATCTGCACCGCCAGTGAAGAAGGCGCCTACTGGATCTCACCAGAGGAAGCTTCTTCCTTCCCTGCCCCGTTGGTTACGCCGATCGACACCACCGCGGCTGGGGACGCGTTCAATGGAGCCCTCGCGTGGGCGCTTAAGACCTGTCCGATCGGTGAGGCTATCCGTTGGGCCAATGCCGCCGCCGCGCTTGCCACCACCCGAAAGGGGGCGCAGCCATCGCTTCCGACCCTAGACGAGCTGAAGGCGTTCCTTGATGAGAAGGGACCGGGCACTACTCCGTGAACCTTGCGGGCAGGAGATCCTGCACAGTGGCAGCGTTCTAGGACAACTAATGTCGGATTGCAAGACCCGATCGCAATAGATCGCGCCGCATCCGGCTCCTGATTTTTTGGGGGAATGTAGCGTTTTTTTACGCGCCCTAGATGCGCTTCTTATCGTCAGGAAGTTCGATCAACTTCAGCCTAAGGAGTTTCTTTGCGCGGGAGTAGA
>DQCH01000129.1 GCA_003545155.1 Candidatus Acetothermia bacterium | reverse complement strand
TCTCATAACGCGCCTTGGAGTCTTCCTTCATCCCCTCCACAATTGTTCTCACAACTTCGTCGAACGTTAACTCGCCAGCATGAGGGTTATAAAATTGTCCGTCCATGATCGATCATCTTATAGCCAATGGGGGATCAGTTCAAGTAAGTGGAAGTCGGACGACAAAGCGTGCTCCCGTTTGTTCGCTGTTCTCAGCCCAGATCCGTCCACCGTGTGCCTCCACCCACTGCTTGGCAATAGCAAGGCCAAGACCACTTCCTCCCCCAGAGCGGCTCCTCGCTTGGTCACCGCGGTAAAACCGCTCGAACAGGTGCGGAAGGTCCTCGGGCGGGATTCCGGACCCGCTGTCTGTCACCCGCAGCTCGAGCTCCTCGCCTTTCCGCGAGACCTCAACCCAAATCTCCCCTGTGGCTGGCGTGTGACGCAAGGCGTTGCTCAATATGTTCGCCATTACTTGACGAATCCGTTTTGGGTCGAGAGAGACTTTGGGGAGCGAGTGATCGACCCTTACATGAAGCTGCGGTCCCCGTTCTAATGACGAAGATACCATCTCCGTGACCTGATTTACCAGAGTGACTAGGTCGGTCGGCTCCTTGTTCAAGCGAAGCTCCCCGGCTTCGGCAAGCGCGAGGTCGCGCAAGTCGTCGATCAGTCGGCCAAGGTGAAGGGTCTCCTCGTAGATAGGAGCGATCGTCTCGGCCGTCGGCTGGTAGACCCCATCGAGAATCGCCTCCAGGTTCCCCTGGATGATCGTCACCGGTGTACGCAGCTCGTGCGCGATGTCGGCGGTCATAGTCTGCCGGATCGTCTCGGAGCGGCGTAGGTTATCGATCATCCGGTTGAAGGAGGTTCCAAGTTGACCGAACTCATCTCGCGCTTTAAGCGCCACCCGCTGTGTGAGATCCCCGTGGGCGATCCGCTCAGTAGCACGGGAGAGGAGGCGAAGCGGGGAGAGGACCTGTGATATGAGGAAGGCTGAAAGGAGAAGGGCGATCCCGGAGGCAATCCCCCCTCCGAGTAGGGCCGAGTGCTTCGCTGAGGCGAGAAACTCCTCCTCGGCTGGGTCGAGCACCGACCCCTGTTCACTGAGTAGAAGCACCCCCATCCTCTCTCCTTCATCAGAAAGAGGGATTCCCGAAGCGATCTCCTGCGGGGAGAGAAACAACCCCACCTTATCCTCCTCGGTGGAGACGACCACCTTTCCATCAACATCGGCCAGTGAGAAGGGGCCAATGAGCGAGGTTCTTCTCACGATCAACTGCCCGTTGATCCAGGCAGTATAACGAGTCGACAGGAGCTGTTCGATCCCAAGCCAGGTCCCGGTTCGGTGACGGTATTCGCAGAGCAGGCCACAGATCTGCTTTGCCACCTGCTGCTTGTTCTGGTCGCGGAACTCGGCAAACTGGGAAGTGATGGCACGTGCTGTGAGAAAGTAGACAAGGGCAACTGAAACGAGGATGACGATGACAAAGGACAGTCCCAGCTTTAGGGCAAATGGAAAGCGGCGATTCATCTTACGATTCCCTGTAAAAGCGGTAACCTACTCCGTGGACGGTAAGGATATAACGCGGTTCTTTTGGATCCTCCTCGATCTTCCGCCGCAGATTCTTGACGTGGGTGTCGATGGTACGGGCGAACACGTCGTAGGTATAGCCCTGCACCTCACGTAGAAGCTGCAGCCTAGTGAACACATGCCCAGGATGGCGGGCCAGAAAGGCGAGGAGGTCAAATTCGGTCGGGGTGAGCTCGACCTCCCTGCCATTTACCTTTACCTCACGTGTCTTTAAGTCGATCTCGAGCTTTCCGGCAACGATCCGCTCCGTCGCGCTCGCTTCACCCTCAATCCGACGAAGGACCGCACGGACGCGAGCCACAAGCTCCCGTGGGCTGAACGGCTTCACCAAGTAGTCATCGGCGCCGAGCTCTAACCCAACGATCCGGTCGGCCTCTGCTGCCTTGGCAGTCAGCATGATGATTGGCACACTCGATTTAGCCCGAATCCTCTTGGTGACCTCAATTCCATTCAGCTTGGGGAGCATCAGGTCGAGCACGATCAGGTCCGGTCCCTTTTCCTCAAAGGCGCGCAGAGCTTCCTCCCCATCGGTCGCAGCGTAAGTCTTGAACCCCTCACGGTCCAAATAGGCCCTCACTGTCCGCACGATCATCTCTTCATCATCCACAACCAGAATTCTCTTCATCTCGTCTCTATTATAGAGGAAGAATCCTCTTTCTATCAGGGGGGAGGCCCAGGGCGCCCGAGGTCCCTGATTACGCTCCCTTCGATTCATCGGGCCTTGCCCTGGGGTCCGTCCCTTCGGAGGTGATGAAAGCAAACTATGTCGGCTTGCTCACTTCCAACTACTCTTATGAGTTTAGACCCTGCTTGTGAAGGGAGTGTGAGGGGAGAGTGAAGATCCTGTGGAAGGCCACCGATCACTGAGCCGGCTCGATTACGTATTCCGATGTGACTTTGGTTACTCCGGCAAGGGTGGTGACGATAGGGCAGTATTTGGCGAGGGAGAGGTCAATCGCTTTCTTCAGGTTCTTTGGGGGAACTTCCCCTGTCACACGGTAGATCAAGTGAAGCTTCGTGATCACCTTGGGGTAGTCCGGGGCCCGCTCGTCCTCAATCTCGATCCTAAGAGAGCTCGGCTCAATCTTCATCTTGCGCAGGAT